>CAYWGN010000340.1:0-4379 GCA_964457495.1 uncultured Desulfobacula sp. | reverse complement strand
GACACCTCACTTCTTCTTGTTGTTGACCGTTTATGCAAAAACTTGATCATCGAGTAATAGGTAATTGCTTTTGTATAATCTTGTTTTTTGACCTGGATATCAGAGAGTGCCTGGAAAGCAGATATTGGGGTTATGTTCTGATCCAGGGCAGATAAAAGGCCTGTTTCCATGTTCGCAAGGAGACTGTCATTAAAAAAAGGTTCTTTTTTCAGGTAATGGTATGACTGGGGGTAGATCCGGGTCATATATTGAACAAGTTCAGGGATGCGTTTTTTTTCTCCTTTGTGAAAGAGGTAACGGATATAGGAATAGTGGACCTCGATGCCGCTGGGTCTCAGGGCAATGGCTTTTTCATAGAGGGGTCGGGCATTATAGGGGTTTGGTTCCAGGGGCTTAAGAAAGCCGGATATAGACTCCAGGGCATTTTGTGTTCTTGCCAGCCAATAGGTGGTGATATAATCGCCTGGATCTATTTCAACTGCTTTTGTGAGGCTGGTTCCGGCTTTTTTGTACAATGCAGATACTTTTAAGGATATGCCTTTTTCTTTCCAGAGGGCAAGGCCCTGTTCATGAAAGGCCATCCCTTTTTTAGTATGGATGCACATGTGGTCCCGGGGGGAAAGGGTTTTGCCAAAAATTTGCGGGATCAGGTTTTCAGCACGGGTAAAGGAGGTAATGGCCTTATCGTATGCTTTCTCGTGCATGAAATTGATTCCTTTCTGGTATTGGAACCTGGATAGTAATAGGACGCAATTTATGATGACGAAAACGGATAAGATTGTTATGGTTGTTATTTTAAAAGTTTTTGTAATAATCATATGGGACGCAGATTTACTCAGATGGACTCAGATGGGTTGTTTTTATGGGACGCAGATGGGTTAATATACAATCCTGGTAATCTGCGTTCATCTGCGTCCTATTTTATTTTCCATAATAGGAAGAATAGTATTTTTTATAATACCGGTAGTAGCCTTCTTTTTTCATGTCGACCCGGTTCAGGACCGTGCCGATGATGGGCTGACCTGCTTTTTCAAACTTGTCCAGGACAATCTGGATTATTTTTCTATCTGTGTGGCCGGATTTTATAACAAGCATAGCACCATCCGTTTTGGGTGTGATAATCAATGCGTCTGTGGCAGGCATGACGGGTCTTTGTTCATCCAGAGACTCGAATGAAAAGGAAAATGTTCCTGTGGTTATGCCGGAAATTGCCCTGATGGCTTCAATGGTGTGGATGGACAGGGTGTTGGAACAATAGATAATCCTGATCCAAATCTTGAATAAAAAAAAAGCCCTTGCAAACACAAGGGCTTTGACAAACAAATAATTACTAAATAAATACTATTTTAACCTGACTCCCTAAAAAATCCTGATTATCAGAGTCATCTGCGTCCTATTTTTTAATACTTTACCCCCCAATAACCACAATAAGCGAAGCCTGACCCCATATCTTTTTCACTTTTTATTAATCGCTTGACTCTCTATAGCCTTTCGATTATTAAATTGCAAAACTTAAATTTTGCAATTTTAAACTTTCGACTTTAGATTTTTGAATCAAAATGACTCTATTTGCTTTTTTAAAACACCTTGGTTTTGCCTTCTGCCTGCTTCTTTTTTCCAGTATATTATGCTGGAAAATCATTCACCATTCCAAAATTATTGACACACCAAATCACAGGTCTTCGCACACAACACCAACGCCTACTGCCGGTGGTCTGGCCATTGTCGCAACTTTTTTTTTAGGCATGACAGCCCTCTTTTTTCTGGCCGAAGAAACCATGATAACTCAAAAATTCTTTCTGGGCTTTACCTTTTCCAGTCTCTTGATTGCCGCTATGTCCTTTTATGACGATTATAAACAAAAACCCCTGTCTTTAAGATTGATCACCCAGGTTATTGCTATCTTTGTGGTCATCTCTTTTGGCATTGTCATCACCAATATAGACCTGTCCTTTTCAAGGAACACCTCCTTAGGGATATGGGGGTATTTGATAACCTTTGTCTGGATTATAGGACTTACAAACTCTTATAATTTTATGGATGGATTGAATGGAATGGCAGGCGGGAATGCAGTGATCACTTCCTTTTTTTTATGCATTGTATCTTTCAGCCAGGGAAGTAACTTCACCTACATTGTATGTTATACGCTTATTGCAGGGACGTTGGGATTTTTAATCTTTAATTTTCCTAAGGGAAAACTGTTCATGGGGGATGTGGGCAGCACTTTTTTAGGATTCACCTTTGCCACCCTTGCCATAATCTCATCTTTGTATGATAAGGCACACACCTCTTTACTGGTCATCCCCCTCTTGTTGTTTCATTTTATCTATGATACCTTTTTTACTTTTATCAGGCGCCTTCTGGCAAAAGAAAATGTATTCCAGGCCCACCGGACCCACCTGTATCAATTGTTGAACCAGATGGGATATTCTCACACCAGAGTGACTATATTTTATTATACGGTGGCAGTTGCCCAGGGACTCGGTGTTTTATGGATGGTCACCATTCCAGACCTGGAACGACTGCTTGTATTTATTCCTTACTTGATTTTTCAGATTATCTACTCCATAATCATAATCAAACATGCAAGGAAAAAAAATCTATTATGAACAATCCATCCCCAAATATTATCTTCGGGCTTGCAAATCATCCAAGGCCTCAAAATTCAGGTTATTTCTATTACAAACCCCCGACCAGGTTTGGTAACTTCCAGATAAAAACCCTGACAGTTCTTGACCTGTCTATTATTGACGAGAAATATTTAACAGATATTATGGAAAAAGGTATTAACAAATTGCTTGCCAATGAAAAATATGCGGATAAAATTGAATACTATTTGACAGGTTATGAAACGGAAAACATGAAACCTTTTACTGTGGACATACTCCAAAAGGTAATTGACGACAGACTAAAGACATAGGGGGTCAGGCTTCGCTTATTGTGGTTATTTGATCTTTGATATGCTCCATTCTCTCATGCATTGGCTGGCTTTTTGTAAGGCGGATACGTACATCCTTGACCAGCTTGCTCATTGATGGCATATTCCGGTTAAAATATTGTGTAAAATCTGACAGCAAAAAATCGCAATGATCCATACCGATCATTGCACTGATGGCCCTTGCTTCTGCCAGATGCCTTGCGCGGCTGGCACTTGTCATTTCCCGAGGCGAAACTTGATAAGCCTGTGCCACCACATCCACTATCTGCTCAATTGTAATCTCTGCTGAAACCTTTTCTTTGTTTTGTTTGAGTGCACCTTTAATAAAGTCTTCATTGCCGAGTATCCGTCCCTGCTTAGTGCCATGGCGGAGCTGCTCAAGAAGTTCTTCCTCTGTTGTCTGTCCCATAAAATGCAAATAAGCAGCATGTGCGGCAGATTTTGTTTTGCCAAATTGACCTAGGCCACGGTCAATTATTAACCAGGAAGGTGGTTGCACATGCCCAGTATATGCTGCGTGGCTGCTTAAAGGATAATCAATTGGATTACTTACCATATTGGCGCGTACCGGATTAAGATGAATGTAGCGGATCAGATCTAACAAATAGGCATCTTTGTCTACAAGAATTGCCTTGTAACGTCCCTGGAACAGGTGCCCGACCCGGTCATACCGCTTATTAAACCACTGTGTATAGCGCTGAGAGATATTTTGCATCAGTTTCGAAAGCGGTTTGTCTGTGACCTGCAATGCCATGTGAACATGATTTTCCATCCAGCAGTATGCATGCAGCATAAGCGAGTATTGCTCCAGCCCCTGGGCCAGGATATCTTCAAAATACCGGTATTCTTCTTCCCTATGAAAAATAGTCTGCTTTGCGTTCCCCCTGAGCATGACATGATAAATTGCTCCAGGGTAGTGTATGCGAGGTTTTCTTGACATAATTATTAAAATACCATGCATATATCCATAATGCAATAACCACAATAAGCGAAGCCTGACCCTAAGTTTTCACATCGAAAACTTACCAGTGTCTGATCCTGCTAATAGATGCAGGCATCTAATATTGATAGAACGTTTGCCAGCAATTCATCTGAGGCACGTTCGATGCGCTTGGCTTGACGAGTACGAAAGTCCACCGACTTGACCTGCTCAACCATTATGAACCCCGTCAGGCCCGTCAGGCTGCTTTCCGGAACAGGCACGTGGAAGGGAAACCCGCGTTCTGTGTTTGTCAGAGGACACACAATGGCCAAGCCAGTGCTACGATTGAACAAACCCTTGCTCACAACCAGAGCAGGCCGACGACCTTTCTGTTCGTGACCGGACTGGGGATTAAAAGTGATGGCGATAATGTCGCCTTGTCTGGGGATATAAACCGCCATCTACCATACCTCCTTACCGACCGGCTCTCCCCAATCTACTTCGCCGGCGTGGTAGTCT
>CAYWGN010000339.1:0-4380 GCA_964457495.1 uncultured Desulfobacula sp. | reverse complement strand
TGATCCCCTGCTGTATGCTGCAACAAAAGCCATTGGACCAAAACAATTAACGGAAATGGAATATTTCATCTGATCAAGGGCTTTTATGGCCTGTAAGCGCAAAGGAAAAACCCGATCTGATCATCTTTGATCCGCCCTATTTTGATAAAAAAGCGGCTGACTATGATAAAAAAAGCATCTCCGGTTTGTCCAGAAAAGCATATCTTGAATTTCTCGAGGCCTTTTTTATTTTGCTGAAACAAAATGTCAAAAAGACGACACGAATGGCTTTTATCAATGCAGACTGGCGGGATTTTCAAAATACACCGGGCGAGCCGGTGATTTTGAAAAGTTCGATCTTAAAAAATCTCCCTCCGACTTGTACAAAATGCTGGACAAGTATAAATATATTTATTATACTTGTATAATAAATTTGACAAATCAGGAGGATATTATGAGAATTATAAATTTCAGCGAAGCAAGAAATAATCTAAAGTCAGTATTGGATCAAGTTATTGATGATGCTGATTACACAGTAATTACCCGTCGCGACTCTGAAAATGCTGTTGTTATGTCATTAGAAACCTTTAATAGTTTTATGGAAACATTTTATCTTCTCAGGTCACCTGCCAATGCTGCCCATTTAACAAAATCAATTGAACAATTTAAAAATGAAAAAGTCCAAGAAAGGGAGCTAATAGATGAGTAGAAAATTAGCTTGGTCTGATGAAGCATGGAAGGATTACATATATTGGCAGACACAAGACAAGAAGACACTCAAACGAATCAACAAGCTCATTAATGATACAATGAGGCAACCATTTGAGGGCATAGGAAAGCCTGAACCTTTGAGAGAAAATTTATCTGGTTTTTGGTCACGAAGAATTGATGACACTAATCGATTAGTTTATGCTGTTGATGATGATTTTATTACAATCATTTCATGTAGATATCACTACTGAACTATAATAAAATCGAACAAAAGAATCGGCATCGCTTGAGCTTGCGGCTTATCCGGGCCATTCGGCGGGAAAAAATAACACTAGCCAAGGAACAATTCAATAGGATGGTGATATGTGTGAATAAAGAAAAATCCAAAAGGGAACAGGAAGCGATCCTTCGCCGAGCAATAATAGCTGCAAAATCTGAATATTTTTCATGGACACATGAAGAACAGGAAAAATACAGAGCCCAAAGAAAATTGAAAGATAATTTTATGTTCTATAAGATCATCTTTATGGAGCTTTTTGGCTTTAAGGCTGAAACGCAAGAAGGACTTGATGCGTACTACGATGAACTCAGTATAAAGGATAATCTTGTTTTGAACCAAACAATTCTCCCAATGCGTGGAATTGGAGAAGATAATTTTTACCTGAATGAAAGTTTTGGAGAAGGAAAAACCCTGCTCGATTTTGAAACGCTCTATGATTATGATTACGATGACCATTGTTACCAGGAAAAAGCCCGAGAAAGAGATTTTGAGGGGTACAGTAAAAAGCCTTACAGGGGCAGTTTCTATGGCACTTGGGCAAATTTTGAAATTGATGGAGATTTCACATACGCATCTCTTTCCATGCTTTCAAGTCATATTATCTTTGGTGTGGTGGAGGATTTTGCATTTGAAGAAATTGATAAACTAATTCCAAATAAATATGTTCAGGGCAAAAACCATGGCAAGAAACAAAAAGGTGGCGGATATCTTTGGGATCATCGAGTTGATGCAAAAGGGAAAGAAGGTCAACTTGATGAACTTAAGGGTCGGCTTTGGGAGTATTTATCAGCAAGGTTTTATAAATTTTCAGATTCAACTAATATAAAAAGTCCAGGGAAGGTTTATATGATAGAGAAGCCTGATGTTGAGGGTGACCCTTATATCGATTTTCTGTTTTCCGACATGTCATTGTTAAAAAAAATACACTTCAAAAGCTTTGTGAGAGATATTAGAGAAATGCTGGGAGATGTTCAAGAAGTCTATGATGCAATAGAGAAAGAAAAAGAATCGGCAAGGAAGTTCGTTCATGATGCTTATAAAGACGTTATGGAAAACCATGACTCCAGAATAGTAAAGTTCAAAAAGAAAAAAAAAGTGGTTATTGCTGAACATGCTATTAAAGATTTTGAGAATTTGCTGGATTAAAGAGAGAGAAAAGGGGCTCCAAAGCCATGAAGTACGAAATCGAGAGCACAAACCAATACGATAAGTGGTTCACAAAGCAAAAAGACATTGCCAGGGCCCTTGGCTGTAAACTGGCTGTTGTTTAACTGGTTTTCAAATTCATATTTTCAAGGGTAGGACGACTGTTCTAACCAGTCATTTAACACGGATTGCGGGGAAAACCCCGCAACCGGTTAATTCATTGTTCTCTTAAATTTTAGTTGATAAAAAATGATTGAACCGGCACTGCCATTTCCATTTAATCGAACTTTGGGATACCGGTTTTCAACCAAATAATAGAACTTTAAGAACTGCTTTAAAAAATCTTTCTCAATATAATTCCCCTTTATATTTAACTCGTGTTGTTCCATCATTTTCCTGAATAAAAATGAACGAAAAAATTATATTGATCAATTTTTGTCTTTTTATGCTATTTGATTACAATATCCATGACAGTAGAATCATAAATGGGTAAAGAAACCATGATTGAAAACAAACAAATTGAAATTTATCAATCTGAAGACGGACAAATACAGATTCAGGTTTACCTTGAAAAAGATACCATCTGGCTATCACAAGCTCAGATCGCCAAACTTTTTGACAAGGACTCAGATACTATTGGTTTGCATTTAAGAAATATTTATAAATCCGGTGAACTGGAAAAATCCGCAACTACCGAGGAATCCTCGGTAGTTCGCCAGGAAGGCAAGCGTCAAGTCAACCGGAAGATTAAATTCTACAATCTGGATGCCATCATTTCAGTAGGGTACAGGGTGAATTCAAAAAAAGGAACCCGATTCCGGATGTGGGCCACCCAGCGGCTGAAAGAATATCTTGTCAAAGGATACAGCATAAATAAACACCGCTTTGAACAGAATGCTGTCGAGCTTCAGCAGGCAATCTCCTTGATTCAAAAAGCGGCACAATCTCCCTCCATGGCAACAGATATGGGACGGGGTCTGGTGGATATTCTCAGTCGCTATACGCAGACCTTTCTCTGGTTGCAGCAGTATGACGAGGGATTGCTTATCGAGCCGGAAGGGCAATCCGGCGGCAGACTGGCAACACCGGAAGAGGCCATGGCATCCCTTATTGAGCTTAAAAAACAATTAAAAGAAAAAGGCGAAGCCTCTGATTTGTTTGCCAATCCGTCCCGCGCCGATAACCTTGCAGCCATATTCGGCAACCTTGATCAAAGTGCCTTTGGGGAACCGGCGTATCCCACGATTGAAAGTAAAGCCGCGCATTTGCTTTATTTTGTGGTAAAAAATCATCCTTTCACTGACGGAAATAAACGAAGCGGCGCATTTTTGTTCGTGGATTTTTTACACCGAAATGATTGCCTATTGTCTGAGAACGGGATACCTGTAATCAATGATACGGGTCTGGCAGCACTGACACTCCTGGTTGCTGAATCAGACCCGAAACAAAAAGACACTCTGATTTAATTGATAATGAATTTGTTGTGTAAAAAGAATTAACCCACCCAGAAATGGATTTATTAAAAGTTTTATATCCCAAATGAACACGGACAAGCCGGTTATTTGGGGGTTACAAAACCGCTTCGCGGAAAGGAAGGCCCACCAGGCATCGCTTGAACTCGCTGCTCATCCGGACCGTTGAGACGATCTAAAGCTCCTGAGTATTGAATCGATCCGAACTATTTGGTTGATTGTACCCGTCTTTATTTCCAAACCCAACGAAGCGTAGTTGGTGTGAAAAAATCAAGAAAGTATCAAACACCCTGGAAGTGAAAAATATACCTTCTCCGGAGTGATTTTCAGGATCAGAAGTGAATTTGCCCTTTGCCAGCTCTAAAATTGCCTGCTTTGGATGTTCCAAGCCCAGCGTTGTTTTGATTTTTTCAAAAATACCAATCCCGCTATCAGACACTTGTATTTTAAGATTCAAATAATCTACAGATAACTGAATAGTTAAAATTTCGGATTCTGAATGATCAATCACATTGTTGACCATTTCCAGATAGGAAGATGCTTTTAGTCAAGAAAAGTATGAACAATTATTAAAGAGTTGAAATATGCACCCAACCTTGCACTGGCACAACATGTTGTGCCAGTGCAAGGTTGGGTCAAAACATTCCTGAAATAAAACACAAGCATTAAGTGGGGGGGATGAAAATAGTCTGGATTTTTTTTAAAAGATCAAAAATTATCAAATTTTTGATGATTTTTGATGATTTTGGGCATAATTCACCAGTAATTCCACAATTCAATTTCAAAAAAAAT
>CAYWGN010000338.1:0-4389 GCA_964457495.1 uncultured Desulfobacula sp. | reverse complement strand
CAAAGGCAAGTTTCAATTCCATCCTGGTCTGATTAAAAGGAGTCTAAAGGTGTTGCATGGTCTGAAGGTGTTGCAGTTTCAATTCCATCCTGGTCTGATTAAAAGCCATTCAAAAAAATACATAAAATTAATAGGTTATATTAATAAACCAGATAGTTTTTTCCGTCAACCGCCAATAACGTAAAATCATAGGGAGATTGACAGAATATTACAAATTGTCAAAGAGCAGGTTTCTTATAGAAAATTATCTGTATCATCTTTTTCAAAACCACAAATATCTTTGTCCATCCATTTGATATCCCGACTTTTAAAGAAGATAACCGAGTCTTTGGCAGCATCAATAATATCATTGACTTTTAACTTCAGTTCTTCAAACTTTGCTTTGGTAAGTTCTCCTTCAAAGACAGAATTTTGAATTCGGATGAGATATTTTTTCATCAATTTAAAAGTACGTCTTAACCGCTTCTGACCAGCCTTTGTCTCTGTATTTATATCATACATTGCGATAACGTACATGGTTACCACCACATCTTAAACCCGGTGTATTTTTCTTCACCGAGGATATGCTTTACGATTTTATAACATTCAAGTCGGATAAGCCTTTTGTAAGACACATGGCGATTTAGTTTTTTGTGTTTCACTGTTTTTTTCAGCCGTTCATCATATTTTCTTAAAAATTTCATCCTGCCGTGATCTTTCAGATAGCAATAGTTGAGCGTCTTTTCAGTATCGGCTTGAGTCAACTCATTTTTATTGACCATGGTGAAAATCATTCTATCAATAATGATGGGTTTAAAAATTTCCGATATATCAAGAGCCAGAGAATAACGTCTGTAGCCTGGCTCGTGGAGAAAACTGACAGTCGGATCAAGCTGGGTTCTATAAATTTCAGACAGGATGGTGGTGTAAATAAGGGAATTGCCAAAGGAAATCAAAGAATTGATAAAATTATCAGGTGGCCGTTTTACCCGTTTCTCAAATTCTATTTTATCCTGAAAAATTTCTGTAAATGCAGAATAATACAAATCTCTTATATTGCCTTCTATGCCCATCAAATATGAAATTGAATCAGCTTTTTTTAATGATTTTTTCAATTCTTTAATCTGGTCAATCTTTGGCTCAATATCCCTGCCCCTGTTTTTATAATAGGTGAGATTTGTCAGAATATTTGATGCTGCTGCGTTTAAGAACTCATAGGCCAGCATCAATCTCTTTTCCTGGTCAAGATAATGCTTTGCCTGGTTGATAGTAACGTGACCTGATAGATATTGCTCCCTTGGATGAAAAGAACCTGAGTAAAATCCATAATAATTAAAAATATGAACGGGTATCTTCATCTGCCCAAGAAAATTCAACAATTTGGTATTCAATGTATGTTCACTGAAAAGAAAGATATCAGAAACCGATTCAATGGGACGGAATATTTTTTTCCCGTCAATTTCAAACATAAGAGTATTATCTTTTCTTTTGATGGTGCTGTTTGAAAAAAGATATAAAGATTGTTTCATGTTACCCCTTAGACAAAGCAGAATTCATAATAAGCGCATTTTTTACAATATGGTTTGTTTATCACGGCAGGCGGTTTTTCCTTATCAAGGATTTCACTGATTGCGGAAAAAATCTTGTCAAATTCTACCTCATCTGCGTCATCCCATGTCACCTGTTCCCTTTTTTTCAGTTTTGGATAATCTATCTCACCTGTTACGTCTTCAACTCCCATTTTCTTTAAAGTGCGGATATAGTATTTCAATTGATAGATATGGGCTTTTTCAATCTTGTTTGATTTCTTGATTTCATGGATAACCCTCTTATTATCAATGAAATCAATTTTTATACTTCCGATTGCAATCTGTTTTTTATTGCGTTTGTAAGTGTTTTCATCAATGAGTTTTCCCAGTTGCACATATTCATTTTCATCCTCAAACCGGATATCTTTGGTAAACAGCCAGAGTTTTCTTTTGCAGACAAAATAGTAGTTTATCTGTGTGCCGGTATATTCCAGGTTTGGCATAACCTAAAATGCTCCATGGATATTTTTTTGACCCATTTGTTCCCGAAGATCCAAAATAACAGAACCGAACGAAGGGGTGTCCTTTAAATGATGGTTTAATGAGTTGAACCATTCTTTTTCACAGCTACTCATTTTGTTTTCATCAAAAAAATCTTTAATTGAGATAAATGCTATATTTTTGTGGGCACACTTTTTTTTAAAAGCGATTCCAACATCTCCCCATGCAATTTCACTTATTTTTTTTGTTATATACCACAAATCGTAATAATCTCTTGGAGCTGCATAATTCCGCTGCAAAAGAGCCCTGAATTTTTCAGAAACAATTTCTTCTATGGAATAACAAGTCGCAAAATGATTTGACAAACTATCAGAATAGGGATGGATAATTTTCTTTTTTTTATTTTTCAGACAGATAATTTCGTTAAGAGTGAAATCAATTTTTATTGAAGACATCCATCTTTCTTCTGGTGGGGGCTTCTTGTTTTTTGGGTGAAATGCACCCCAAAACGGTATTGTACATTTATAAGCAGCCAGGGTGTTTTTAAATAAGTTATTTGTAATTTTTATTTTTCCAAATAAAATTCCAGTTTCAGAACTAATTTCTTGTGTGACTTTTTTAAGGTTTGAAATGAGTTTTCTTTTTTCTATATGGATTGATGTAAAATCCAGGTCCTCTGAAAATCGATAATTTTCAAAATAGCATTTCTTCAAACAAGTTCCGCCCTTGAACACTATATTTTCCTGGAAATAAGAATTATCAAAGATCCCGGCAAGAAGATGTCCCAGCACCCAATCTTTATCAATTGTTGTTGCCGGAACACTGAGTCTTTCTGAAAAAATATTTATTTCCTTTGCCGTAATCATGTTCAGTATTCTTTTTCAATAATAGAAAACAAGGTTTTTTCATCTACATTTAAACACAATTTCCATTTCGACAGGTATCTGCCAGTTTTTTCGCTAAATTGTGAAAGATACGTGTATTTGCTTTTCAGTCTTTTTTCAGTCTCGTTTTGAAATGTTTTAAACCCTTTCATTTCAAAAAGCTCAGACAGATAAGAAATCCTTTTAAAAATTGATATATTGTCAACTGCGATAGCATAATCCAGCAATTTTTTCTTGCTCAAACTGGCATGGTAAAAGGCACGAACAAGTTCGGCAAAGCCTCCTGAATATTGAGGAAGGTCAAAACAATCAATGATTGTTTTTTCAATATCTGTGATTTTGAATTCATAGCTGCCTCTACCCTCGGTTTTTATCCCTGTGATTTTTTTGGGGTGTATTTTTACAAACTTATAATCAACATTTAACACTTTTTTTGAACGTTTCAATTTGTCTGTTTGAACAAAAATAGTGTTTGGGATCTGCTCGGTAAGACCATAATGGTTTAAGGCCGACCAATAGGCAATGGCTGAATTTTTACAAAGATAATTTGCTATGACAAAATTATTGTTAAAATTGGGACGACAATATTTACCCTTCTCAAGTTGAACCAGCAGCTTATGATGGACCAAATTAGTCAAAATATCAGAAAGATTTTTATTTAAACGACCAAGATTTTTTTCCATATCTGAAAAAGTAAATATTTCTATTTCTTCATCGGCAAGGAAAATTAAAAAATCTCGCTGATCTTGATTAATATTTTTCTTTATAAATTTTGCCATTACTCAGTTACCTTTTACCATATTGTAAGCTCACAAAAAGGATAGTTATATTTTGTCGAAAGGTAATTCAAAATTTAGCTCCGCTGCTATTTATACTTGTTCTTTTTTAAATGAATTGTACATCTTCCAATTCTTTTTCATTTAATCCGCTTTCAAGTGTGTAAATTTCTTTTTCAGATGAGTTAAGCAATTCAGAGATATACCAAAATCCGTATTTTTCTGCTCCAGTGAAAGGTAATAATTTTTCGACCATCTTTTTTGATTTATATGTCGAAAAGATAAAATTTGACATTAAGCCCTGTATTTCAGTCAAAGATATTTTCCTGTTAATAAAATCCTGATCTTTATTTTCTATAATAGCGCAATATTTTTAAAAAACCTCTTTCCCATTAATTTTTCCGTTCTTTTCTAAGCCTAAAGTTTTTTTAATAGGATACTTTACCAAATCGTATTCCACATTAACGAAAACTGATAATGTATCTTGATCTATTAATTTGAATTCATTATGAACAGCTGAATAACTCAGTTTTCTTACTAATGATTCATAATCAAAAAAACCATATCGTGATTCGGATTTGTTAAGCTCATTCATAAATTTAAAGGTTGGATTGTAAAAATCATTAAAATTTTTGGTTTTTAAAATATCTTTATACTTATCTCTGTCTAATTCCTGCTTTTGCATTTTGTACCGGTAATCAGAACCATAAACACGATATT
>CAYWGN010000337.1:0-4406 GCA_964457495.1 uncultured Desulfobacula sp. | reverse complement strand
TCTATATTCGCTTAACGGGGTAACTCGGTCCCTTCGCTCATGATCCGGATATACTCTACATAAGAATAAAGGCGATTACGCTTCTGGCCGGTTATTTCTTTTACTATACCAAGCTGTTCAAGTTCACGCAGGCAGGCATTAACGGTAGCCGGTGCAAGTTGCGTTTTCTCCTGGACCCAATTCGGTGAAGCCATTGGGCGCTCGAGCATTGCCTTATGAACGAGATGGGCCGAACCGGATATACGTTTCAGTCCGTTAATGCGCAGCCCATCTTCAGCAGACAGTTTCATCAGTTGTTGAGCGGCTTCAACGGCCTTTGTTGCTGTATGAATAACAGCATCGGCAAAGAAATCGAGCCAAGCCTCCCAGTCACCAGTCAGCCGTACTTCGTTCAGGAGTTCATAATAACGTTGTCGGTATGTTTTAAAATAGAGGCTGAGATACAGCATCGGTTCCTTGAGGACTTTTTCAGAGCATAGCAATAGAGTGATGATCAGGCGGCCGAGACGACCATTACCATCAAGGAACGGATGGATGGTTTCAAACTGGACATGTGCCAATGCTGCCTTGATCAAAACCGGAGTTTTTTCCGGCAGATCATGTAGAAACAGATCCAGTTTTCCCATACATTCTTGAAGATATTCAGGTGGTGGTGGTACAAAAGCGGCATTACCAGGACGACTTCCACCAATCCAGTTTTGACTTCTTCGAAACTCACCAGGATCACATTCTTTGCCACGACCTTTCGATAGCAATACACTATGAATCTCTTTCAGCAACCTGAGCGAAAGAGGAAAATCCTCTTCAAGTCGCCTGATACCATGGTTTAGAGCGGCTACATAGTTGCTTACCTCCTGCACATCATCTAAGGGAACTCCGGGTTGATGTTCGAATTCAAACATTAGTAGGTCTGAGAGTGATGATTGAGTGCCCTCGATCATAGACGAGAGAACCGCTTCCTTGCGCACATACATATAAAGGAAAAGCGATGTATCTGGAAGCAGTACTGAGACACTGTCCAAGCGACCAAGGGCCAACAGAGCCTGGTCAAATTTCTCCCTGAGTTCGGATGACCATTCAATGGGAGGTGTCGGAGGTAACGGGGCTGGAACGAATGCTTGAGCCTTTTCTCCAACTGTCGATATATTGATATATTGGCCTTGCAGATCTCTTTTCATGTTTTTTATTTCAATTTTTGAATTAATAGTCTTCTTATTTTAAATTACCGCCTAATGTAAAATAATGCTCTGTCAACATATTGTCAAGAGACACTCCATAATTGACCAGAAAAATGGAGCGCAGTGGAATTTGCACCCGAGTTAATTTGCCTTGTTAGCAGCCAACCACTTGGATAGATCGTCCATTCCAAGCCAAGGCCTTCTGCGATGAAGCATTCTGTGGCAATTGGAACAGACAAGTGCGATGTCATCCACATGGGTCTCCTCACCATCATCATGCAAGGAGCTTACAGGCTTGGTATGGTGTGCATCTATAAAATTTCTTCCTATTTCTCCGTATGTGAGGATGTTTAGTACTGCGAAAGCAGCATAAAACAATCCATTTCCAACCCATTAAAATTATTTTCAACCCAAGATAACCTATATTTTCCCTTTAACACAACTATAACTTTCTCTGTAATTTGTATACAAATCTAATAACTTTGTCCTGTTTTTTATTTTTTTTATTTTTTTAAAAAAAAAGCTGGCGTCCCCTGTTTTTATCTGGTATACAATCATTTATGGAATCTTTAATCATAAGAAATCGTGAGATCACTGCCAAAGATTTAATATTTATTCAAGCTGTTGTTTATGAAAATTGGGATAAAGGCAGAACTCATATTTCAAGGGTGCTGTGTCAAAAATGGAACTGGATCCAGCCCAATGGCCGACTCAAAGATATGGCCTGCCGCGAACTGCTTTTGACACTGCATCGAAAAGGTCTGCTTGACTATCCTCATCCTATACAAAAGACCTATAATCATAAAAGAACCGGCCCAAAAAATATTGAAGTTGACACCACTCCAATATCCTGCAACATTTCTGAACTGGGACCTGTTCAGGTTAAAATGGTCAGACACACTGACCTGGAACCGATTTATGACAGCCTTATAGATCAATATCATTACCTTGGTTATGTTCAGATTGTTGGTCATCATTTAAAGTACATGGCCTTTGCAGGGGATACACCTGTCGCATGCATCGGCTGGGGGTCTGCTGCATGGGCCGTTGAATCCCGGGAACAATTTATCGGCTGGATACAGCCTGTTAAAAACAAGAACCTTCATTTTGTCATGAATAATACAAGATTTTTAGTGTTGCCCTTCGTGACCGTGAAATGCTTAGCCTCAAAGGTTTTGTCCCTGAACATTAAAAGGATTTCTGCTGACTGGCTCAAAATTTATCACTATCCTTTATATATGCTGGAGACCTTCGTGGAACAGAGTAGATTTAAAGGGATCTGCTATCAGGCCTCTAACTGGATAAAAGTTGGGGAGACAAAAGGAACGTCTAAAAAAGGGCATAAACATCTCAAGCACGGCAAAATCAAAGATGTTTATCTGTACCCCCTTAACAAAAACTTTAAAAAATTGTTGGGTGATGACACGGTTTGATAAATTCAATATCAGTTCTGTGAGCAAAAAACTCAATGGGATCAATGCTGGAATCTCAGTTGCCAATGTCCCTTTCCCTTGCCTTGTCCTTCTTTCCAATTACACGTTTAAAAAAAAGTACGTCAAAATTCTGCTCAATGGCGATATCCAGGGTGGCTTTGCCAGAATGATTTGCTCTTTGATCGATTTTTCCTTTGTCAGGTCTTTGGCCGCTTCTTGTTACAGCATTAAAAGTCCGCCGGCATACGATCCTGTTTCTCTCTTTCTTCTAGAGCTGTTTCGGTATATTGACAAGCATCAGAACATGGACAAATTTCTGGAGGTTTTGAGGGATAAGGATCGAGGACGGGCCTATCGAACCTATGCAGGCATTGCTGATCATATCCCCACCAAGGGTACCTTCTCCAATTTTAAGGCCCGGCTTGGTGAAGGCCTGTACAATGAAATATTCCATATCCTTGTTACTATTTTTCAACAGCTTGAAATGGTCTCGTTTAATATCATTGCCCATGACGGCACGCTGTTCCCGACAAGAGCCCGGTACAAAGGATGTACCTGGTTTTCTGACAAGTGTTCATGCATTGATGTCCATGATATTGTGTTCCGGGTGAAACGACAGATTATGTACCGGCTCAATAACCTTAATATCGTTAATCTTGACAAGGCATTCAGGATAACCTGAAGGTCACACGTTAAATGCGAATGCCCTTTTGTGCCTGAAGGCAAGGTCATGAATAAAACGCCCAAGGTGGAAGTTTTTTCCATGAAGCTTGAATTTGTTGATGGAAAATTATCTCAAAATCAGATAAATACTGCCCTGATTTTTGGAATGAAAGAAGAACTTGATAAGCAGGGGATGGTTATCAATGTTATTCATTCCAACCTGTTTGAAATAAATCCCTGTGAGGGGAATGCAAAGTTCAGGTGCCCTAAAATCCCAAAAGATACTGATGCCAGGATTGGTGTTCGCCGTGATCCCAAAAATGCCAACAGAAAACAAAAAATATTTGGATACAACCTTGTGCTTTCAACCTCTGTTGAACTTGATCTCAAGCTTGAACTGCCTGTAGCAGCCACCAATATTGCCGGCAATGGCGAAGAAGGCAAAAAAATCATCACCAACACAGAACAGATCAAGACCCACCATGACTGCCGGGTAAAGATAGATATTGCAGATGCCAAATATGATACCATTGAAAATTATGCCTGTTTAAGGAAGAACGGTTCTATTCCCATTATTGATTAGTTTCTGCCCTTCAGGGTATAATCGAAGAAACGAAAAAATTACCAGCGAGGCTCTCAGGGAGAGGGGATACGACCAGAATGGCTGGCCCTATTCTCCCTGTGGTATCCCCCAAAGCCCAATGGTTTTGACAAGAAACATCAACGTCATACCTTCTGCTGTTTTACGTGTGACCTTCAGGTTAAACAATGTCTTGATTTAAAGGCTGCCGGCATTAAAAATATCCAGAAAGATTATAATATCGGTTACTGTCCATACATAGAAAACCGTAACGGATTCTCTAAACATACATATATCAAGGACAATCCAAGGCTCATCAATGAAATACTCCGGGGAACAAAGCGGTTTAAAATGATCCAGCGATACCGATCAGCCTCAGAAAGAGCAAACAGTACGATCAAGGAAGATTTAAAGATCATCGATAAGCCCAGTTTCTGACCTTTACCCTGAAGGGCAGAAACCAGGTTATTGTATATAATAAGGTAAGGGCAGACATACTTGCCCAGATTGCTGCAATCACCCTGCTTTTGAAAAGGGCTTTTGCCTTTATTG
>CAYWGN010000336.1:0-4427 GCA_964457495.1 uncultured Desulfobacula sp. | reverse complement strand
GAGAGGGTAAAATGAGAAAACATCTTGTGCTAATCGGGGGTGGTCATGCCCATATGACGACCCTTGAAAATATCAGCACTTTTGTTGAAAAAGGGTTTAAAGTTACCGTGATCGGTCCCTCTTTCTTTCACTATTATTCAGGCATGGGTCCTGGCATGCTGGGCGGGACTTATAGTTCTGAGGATATCCGGTTTGCCACAAGGGATGTGGTTCAAAAACAGGGTGGTATATTTGTGAAGGATAAAGTTGTCCGTATTGATCCGGATAAACGAGAGATTCATACCCGGACAGGGCATACATTTTCCTATGACGTCCTTTCCTTTAATGCGGGCAGTTATGTTCCCATGCAGGCAGCCCTTGAAGACTCTGATAATATTTACCCGGTTAAACCCATTGAAAAATTAATGGAGGCCTCGGATAAATTAAAAAAATTGTTTTTACAAAAAAAAATTATTGTCAGTATTGTGGGAGGCGGTCCTTCTTCTGCGGAAGTGGCTGGAAATGTCTGGCAGCTGGCAAAAAAGGTGAATCAATATATGCCGGATATTCATATTTTTGCCGGTAAAAAATTCATGGCAAGATTTCCCGAAAGCATCAGATCAAGGGTGATCTCAACCCTTGGCAAAAGGGATATTCAAATTTTTGAAACCGGGTATGTAAGGCAGATCAACCCCGATGAAATTAGCCTTGAATCCGGGGATAAATTTTCCACGGATTTTATTTTCATGGCTCTGGGTGTCAAGCCTTCCCCCATCTTTGAGGAATCTGGTCTGCCGGTTGGGCCGGATAAAGGGCTTTTAGTTAATAAATACCTGCAAAGTGAAAAATATCCTGAAATATTTGGTGGCGGTGATTGTATTTATTTTAAGGATCAGCCGTTAGATAAGGTCGGGGTATATGCAGTCCGGCAAAATCCTGTCCTGCTTCATAACTTGATGGCAAGCCTTGAACAAGGAGAGCTTGAAGCATTTGACCCAGGGCCTGAGTATCTTTTGATTTTCAATGTTGGCGGCAAAGTTGGCGTATTCAAGAAAAAATGGCTGGTTTTTGGCGGAAAAATTGCATTTATGATTAAAGACTATATTGACCGCAAATTTATGAAGAAATTTCAGGCCATTGAAAAAGTGTTATAAGGGTATCAGGAAAAATATAAATGAATAAAAAATGGGGATTTAAAATTGTACTTCTGCTACTCATTGCAGCTTTAATCTCAATGTTTTTTTTATTTGACCTGGATCATTATTTTTCTGTTACAAGGATGAAAAATGACCTGGATGCCTTTAAGGCGTATTATGTTAATCATAAATCGCTGACCATGGCAATTTATATGGCCGTCTATATCCTTGTGACAGGATTATCCCTTCCCGGGGCCGCTATTATGACACTTGCGGGCGGTGCCTTGTTCGGGCTTTTATACGGGACACTCCTTGTTTCCTTTGCCAGCACTCTGGGAGCAACTTTAGCCTTTTTAGCTTCCCGGTACCTGTTTAAAGACTGGATCCAGCATAAATTTTCATCAAAACTGTCAGCCATTAATAAGGGAATAGAAAAAGAGGGCGGATTTTATCTGTTTACCTTAAGGCTTGTGCCTGTGTTTCCATTTTTTGTGATTAACCTTGTCATGGGTATTACCACCATTCGTACCTCTGTTTTTTATATTGTCTCACAACTGGGAATGCTTCCTGTAACCATTGTATTTATCAATGCAGGAACTCAGCTTGCCAAAATAGAAACGATCAGTCAGATTTTATCGTTGAACATTATTCTCTCCTTTGCCTTATTGGGTATTTTTCCGATTATTGCAAAGCGGTTCACAGCAATGGCAAGACAGAAAAAAGTATTTTCTAAATTTTCAAAGCCTAAAGTTTATGATTATAACCTTGTGGTGATCGGTGCCGGGTCTGCCGGGCTTGTGGCCTCATATATTGCCGCAGCTGTCAAGGCAAAGGTGGCTTTGATTGAAGAGCATAAAATGGGGGGAGACTGCCTTAATACAGGATGCATACCCAGCAAGGCGCTCATCGCCAGTGCCAAACTTTTATCCTATACCAAAAGAGCAAAAGAATTCGGGTTTGACAGGGTTTTAGTTGATTTTAATTTTGCAGCTATAATGGAACGGGTTCAATCCATTATTAAAAAAGTTGCGCCCCATGATTCAATTGAACGGTATACTGGACTGGGTGTTGATTGTATCCAGGGCAGAGCGAAAATTTTATCGCCGTTTGAAGTAAGGGTGAATGATAAAATTTTAACCACAAAAAATATCATTGTTGCCACGGGTGCAAAACCAATGGTTCCTGATTTGCCAGGACTGGATCAGATAAATTATCTTACCTCGGACAATATCTGGGATATCAGAACTTTGCCAAAAAATTTTTTAGTATTGGGTGCAGGGCCCATCGGGTGCGAGCTGGCCCAGGGGTTTTCAAGGCTGGGATCAAAAGTAACCCTTGTCCAGAGGGGTTCTATGATAATGAAAAAAGAAGATCCTGATGCTGCCCAAATCGTTTTAGACCGGTTCCGGGCAGAAGGTATTGAGGTCCTTTTGAATCACTCAGCCAAAGCCATTGAAGTTTTCAAGGATGAAAAACCAGATGAAAAACAAGGGGATCAAAAACAATTGGTTTGTGACTATAAAGGAAAACAAATTAGAATCCCCTTTGATGAGATCCTGATTGCCCTTGGAAGAACCCCCAATGTTAAAGGGTTTGGTTTAGATGAGCTTGGCATTGAACTTACCAAAAGTAAGCATATTGAAACCAATGAATTTTTACAGACCAGTTTTCCCAATATTTATTGCAGCGGAGATGTCCATGGCCGGTATCTGTTTACCCATACTGCTGCCCACGAATCCTGGTATTCTTCTGTAAACGCCCTTTTTGGCAGATTTAAAAAATTCAGAGTAGATTACAACACCATTCCATGGGCCACTTACACTGATCCTGAAGTGGCAAGAGTTGGAATAAATGAAACAGAGGCCAAATTTGCCCGCATTGATTACGAAATGGTTAAATATGGGATTGATGACCTTGACCGGGCCATTGCAGATTCTGAAAATCATGGGTTTGTAAAGGTTTTGACCGTGCCGGGAAAGGATAAAATATTGGGTGTCACCATTGTTGGGAATCATGCAGCCGATGTGATTGCAGAATTTGTTCTTGCAATGAAGCATGGAATAGGGTTGAATAAGATTTTAGGAACGATTCATATTTATCCGACAATGGCTGAAGCCAATAAGTATGCAGCCGGGTTGTGGAAGAAAAACCATGCACCTGAAAAATTTCTCGCATGGATCAAGAGATACCATGACTGGATGCGCAAATAAGCCTGCTGTAAGATGTTAAATAAATTATTTTAAGAAAGGAGTGTGTAAAATGAAAGTAACGATTAGCAAAATGTGCATGGGAGACAGGAACTGCAATGATCTCTGTCCTGAAATTTTTGAGTATGATGAAGATCAGTTAAAGTCCACCATTAAAATGGATGAGATTCCGGAACATCTGAAAGCCGTCGTTCGTCAGGCAGCTGATGAATGCGGTGCCGATGCCATTATTATTGAAGAATAAAAAAGAAGGTGCTTATGGTTAAGTTCAGGGAAAGTCAGACGGCAATCAATCTTCATACCTCTTTTGCTGCCGAAACCCAGGCCAGGACGCGGTATGATTTTTTTGCAGATAAAGCGATGACAGAAGGGTTTGTCCAGATTGCAAAAATTTTTAATGAAACGGCAGACCAGGAATTTGAACATGCGTTGCGGTTTTTTAAATTTTTTAACGGGGGAGAGCTTGAAATAAAATGGATCTTTCCCACTGGTGTGATTAAGGATACCCATTCCAATCTTCTTTCAGCTGCAGCCCTGGAAAAATATGTCAGTGAGGATATGTATGCCAAATTTGCAATAATAGCCAGAGAAGAAGGATTTGAAAGGGCGGAAGATACATTTAACCATATTATTGTAGCTGAAAAGCATCATGAAAAATTATACCTTGAGCTTGCCCGGAATATTGCAACGGACCGGGTTTTTAAAAAAGACGAGGAAAAAGTCTGGCGTTGCCTGAGCTGCGGATATATCCATACGGGAAAGGCTGCACCGGAAAAATGTCCGGCCTGTGTAAAACCGGCAGGGTTTTTTGAATTGCTTTGTGAAAACTGGTAAGATTTGTCTGGCACCATAAGCGAGACGTATGTGTCTCGTTATGGTGCCTCATATGTGTATCATAAATTTTTATTCTCCCTCAGAATTCCTTCCTTCAACAGCTTAGGGCCACAAATTTTATAACTTGAACGAAATTGCTTGTCTTTTGCTCCATCTACTGTGTTGCACCAAAGGCCTAATATTAACTCTCTAAATTTAAAATGTTTTATATTAAAATAAACTGGGTATCCAGTTTGCTCAACCTGGTACCAGATGCTGTGGTTAGCCGCCA
>CAYWGN010000335.1:0-4467 GCA_964457495.1 uncultured Desulfobacula sp. | reverse complement strand
TATATTTTGAAAATTTTGTCCCTTTTCTGTCTATTTTATTGCGGCAATTAACAGCGTTGCGATGAATGCGGTAGCTGCATTAGTATATGCCCTGCAGAAGCTATTGAATATTCAAAAACCTTGTAGCGTGAAGATCCCTTTGCTTGAAATAGAACCATAGTAGACAAAAAAGGAGAGGCAAACTCTAATTGTGATGATTTGCCTCTCCTTTTTTTTGCATAGCAAAGTTTTTGAATAAATGCCTGTTTTTCCATATATTAATTTTCTATTAGCCATTTTTTAATCAAATTAAAAAATTGTGAATACTTGCATCAAGAAAAAGCATTCCGCATCAAAATTTTGATAATGTATTCTATTGATATCCTAAATTATTCCAAGCTCTATATGTTCCGCCTTTGGATAATAATTCTTTAGTCAGATGTATTAAAAATATCCGCTCAATCCATCTACAATTAACTTTGGAATTTAAATAAATTCCTAAAACAAAAAAATGATATTCGGAAAAATTATTGTAATACTTAATTCTTTTGTAGTAGTTACTACAAAGAGACTTATACTTTTGTATTATTATTGCTTTTGAAAATTAATACATTATACATAGGTGGAATATGACTTGTTTATGCGAACAAATAGCTGGCGGTAAAATTGAACTGTCACCAGTTTGTATTGGTAGTCACTGGATTTTTGGTAATCTTGACCCTGCTGATATAAAAGCACTGGCTTATGATGCTTTTAGAAAAAAAATAACAAAAGGGCAATCCCTGTTCTTGCAAGGAGACCCTGCAGACGAAATGTTTCTCATCAAAGGTGGACGTATTAAACTTTCCAAGGTGCTTGAAGATGGCACAGAGCTGATGCTCGATATACGAAAAGCCGGTGATTTTGTTGGTGAGAATATGTTTTCTGAAGAAGGCCAGTATCCTGTCAGTGCTATTTGTCTTGAGGATACAATGACATGCGGTTTCAGCCGAAACCAATTCGAAGAATTGGTGTTGCAGCACCCTAAGGTTGGCCTCCAGATCATTAAAACTCTAAGTGAAAGAATTTCCAGTCTCACAGATCGTGTCGGTAGTCTGGCGGTTGCAAATATTGAAGATCGACTCTATTCTGTAATAAGTAATGTAGCCAAAGAACATGGTGCAAAAAGTCCCCAAGGCGTGGTCATTCAGTTTCCTTTAACCCATGAAGATCTTGGTTTTTTAACGGGCGCACATAGAGTCAGTATTACCCGGGCCATGAAAGCACTTAAAAAAGCTGGGAAAATTATTCTTGAAGGTAGACGACTTATCCTGCCTGATTTAAAAATAGCCTAATATCCACCGTATCTTTTGTATTAGTATCAGGTTTGTTAAGTCATTCAGTCTCTGGTTTTAATCACCTAATATCATTTTTGTTGTTTTGAAAATTAATTTTAAAATTGTAGCATCTGCTACAGAATGTTTGCCTTTAAGATCGTATAGTGCAAATAAATTATAGAAGGCCAAACAAAGGAAAGCTTAAAATGAAATCCCAGATTATTGGAATTTCAGGAAGTATAATAAAAAATAGCAACAAGGAGATTACAACATGAAAGTATTAGTAACTTATTTTAGCCAGAGTGGAAACACAGAAAAAATAGCCAGAGCCATCTGCGAGGAAGCAGCACAGGCCAATGAAGCTGAATTGAAAAAGCTTGAAGACATCACACCAGATGAAGTGGCAGGATACGACTTTGTTTTCATTGGCTCACCACTTCATTCTGGAAGTCTTGCCGCTCCGGTAAAAGAGTGTTTAGGCGTTCTTAAAAATAGTTCCAATCAAAAACTGGCCGGTTTCATAACTCATATGGCCCCGGCCTATCCTGATCAGGACATGGAAGCCTTTACAGAACCCATAAAAACAGCATGCAAAGAAAAAGGCATTGAATACAAGGGGTGTTTTGACTGCCAGGGTTTTCTGGCTGAAGCTATGCATGGCCCAGTGCAGAAGAAACTGAATATGGATGATGAACAGTGGGCAGGTATGGTTAAAGCAATGACCGGTCGTCCCAACGAAGAAGATGTTGCAAACGCTAAAGCCTGTGCAAAAGAAGTTTTAGCATAGGTTTTAGCCTTACATTTTGAGTGCAGGGCCATATAGTCCTGCACTACAAAAAAGCAAATTTAACCTTAATATACGGGAGGCCTCATGCCAAAAAAAACAAAACTTAATATACTTTGGACCAATGACAATCTAATTACATCAGAAAAAATGGTTTTTATGTACGGGATAAACTCAAAAAAACAGGGCTGGTGGGACGAAGTAACAATAATAATTTGGGGAGCCACTACAAAATTAGTAAGTGAAAACACACAAATACAGGAACTAATAGCAGAAGCCAAAGTTGAAGGTGTGCATATAACTGCTTGTAAAGGATGCGCTGATCAACTTGGTGTCACGGAGATATTGGAAGATCTTGACATTGAAGTCATTTATCATGGTGGTCCTTTAACTCAAATATTGAAAGGTGATGAGAAACTGATAACAATATAATTTATAATCTACTCTCTTTAGGACTTTGAATACTCTGGACAGAGATAATAAAAACTTGAAAAATTTGAATCACATCAGAATTTTCAGCAGCAATAGACTTATTTTTGTTTATTGCGGATATTGGTTAAAGACACACCTGCAATAACAAATACTGCTCCGAAAATTAAAGAAGGAGTAACAGGCTCTTTCAAAATAAAAAATGCAAGAATAATTGCGCTGATGGGAACAAAATTAATGAATATGCCGGCTTTCATAGGACCTATTTGTTTAATCCCTTCATAATACCAGAGAAATCCAAGAACAGTACCGAAAAACCCCAGATAAAAAAGACTGACCCATTCAATTGTATTATACGATACCATATGGGTAAACACCCCTTTAAAATAAGCAGGGAAAAAAAGCATAATAGTGCCGGCAATAGATGAATAACAGACAGCGGCTATGGGAGATAAGTGATTCATAATTTTTTTTCCAAGTATTGAATAAGCCACCCAGCTAAAAACACACCCGAAAATAAGCATCTCTCCCTTTCCAATCCCAAGCTCCAAGATATTAAAAAGATGTCCTTTAGAAATAACAATTAACGCACCTGTAACAGACAAACAAAGCCCTGTGATTTTTAACAGAGTAAGTGATTCTTTAAAAAAAAGGGCAGAGCAAAGGCTTATGAAAATAGGATTACAGGCAATAATAAGCGATGCCTGATTGGCCTGAATATGGTTAAGCCCTGAGAAAAAAAACAGGTTAAAGGAAAAAATACCCGTAAATCCCAATAAAATAACACTGAATATTTTGTTGGGTGCAAGCTTTGGAAGGTGTCCTTCTATTTTTATAGTTAAAAAAATAAGGAAGAAAGAGGCAATTAAAAACCTACAAAAGGCTGCTGAAAATGGATCGACATTGTGGGAAATTAATTTTCCAGCAATAAAAGTCCCTCCCCAAAAAAAAGCTGTTAATAGTAATTTAATATATACCAATTTTTTTTAAAGACCCTCATTGTATAAATACAGAATAATTTTTATTCTTGTTAGGTTTCTGAAAATGATAGCCCGAGTAGCTTGGATCTTTTTTTGTGGCGTTGGTTTTGGCTCATTTTCATAACCTTTATTTTGTATCAAAGGAAACTACAGATGTAAACATAAGAAAAGTTGTGATTACTTTCATCATTCTGGATTCTGCAAATGTTCAACTATTCAAATGGTATCATTAAGATTTTAAACAAATCAGAACACCACATCTGGTATAAACAAACTTTTCAGCCTCATGATTAAAAATCAAATATATGGGAAAGGGCAGAATGAAATTAAACAATTCTTCAGTAAAGTTAATTGGAGAGTAACTGGATTTTGCTCAAGGCCCCGAAAATTATTATATCAACCGCATTATTGTTTATTAAATTTTAGCCTTCAAAGACCCATTGGAAGCCATGGTTGAGGATAAATTTGTAATCACTGATCAAAGTCTTCGTAAAAATCTTCATAGCAACTTTTAAGGGAGTCTAAATGTCCCCATGCATCACATGCATTCTCTACAATCTCATATGCCCTTTCTTGAAAATTGGGTAATAGTTTTTTTGTTTTCAATAGTGTTAAGGCTTTTCCAAACATATCTTCGGGGGCATTATAGTATTTTTCCTCATCAACACCAAAGTCTGAATTAAAATCTGAAATACATTCAACAAATGTCAACATTAGGTCGACTAACAACAAAGGATCTTCTGTTAGTTTTTTGAAATCCTGAACAGCTTTTTTGGCAACACTTATTCTTCCTTTCGGAAATCCTCGTGTTTTACCATCAACAAATTCTTTTTCAATAATAGTTACATACTTTTCAAGAATTTCAGTTGAGTCAAAACTTTGTGCTTTATAATAATCTTTTACTTGAGGAAATTTTTTACAAAGAAAGGGTGTTGAAATCGAATCTTCAAAATAGTAAATATTTTATATAAATTCAATA
>CAYWGN010000334.1:0-4498 GCA_964457495.1 uncultured Desulfobacula sp. | reverse complement strand
TTTATAAAATCATCTGCCGCAGATATAATAAATAGAGAAGTGCTGATGCTCCTCATATATTGTGTTTGCATATTGTTGGTGTTGTTTTTACGCAAATTTAATCTAAAAAGTAAATGGATAGCGTATGTGCTATCCGTAATTATTTCAGTGCATGGTTGTTTATGGATAAACGCAATTGGTTATGCAACTAATCCTATTACATTTCTTACTATTTTAGCTCAGGCATTAGTAGGATTGTTACTGTTTGATCTATATTTTTCATTAATCATATTTTGTTCTTGGGGTTTGATGATTTTATTTCAAATTTTTGGAGAATCGGTCGGTTCATTTCAGTATGCCCCTCATATGGCTCGGTCTCCATTCTTTGAAGGGAAAATAGAAAGCTCATGGGTCTTTTGGAACATGGGAGCCGGAATCTTTATAACAGCTATCGTATTTATAATATTTGGATACATATTCAACCGTTGGCAGAAAAGAGAAGCCCAAGTCCTTGAGTTGTCAGAAGTGTTAAAAAAAATGTTTGGGAGATATCTTTCTAAAGACGTAATGGACTCTCTTATAAAGAACCCTTCAGCTCTTGAGCTTGGGGGGGAGAGAAGGAAAGTAGCTGTCATGATGACTGACTTAAGAGGTTTTACTGCCATATCTGAGCGCCTTGAACCTGAGCAGGTAGTTCAAATGCTCAACTTTTATTTTGAAGTAATGGTGGATATAATTGATAAATATGATGGTACAATCGTCGAATTTATTGGAGATGCCTTGCTTGTAATCTTTGGTGCACCTCATGAATTGCATAACAGCTCTGAAAGATCTATCGGGTGTGCGATTGAGATGCAAAATGTTATGGTTGAAGTCAATGAGAAAAATGTGGGAGTTGGTCTCCCGGAACTTGAGATGGGTATTGGTATTAATGAAACAGAGGTGATTGTTGGAAATATTGGATCAACTAAGCGAAGCCATTATACGGCAATTGGTAGTGGTGTGAATATAGCAAGCCGGATTGAGTCATATACCGTGGGTGGTCAGATTCTCATATCTGAATCTATAATGAAATCTGTTGGTGAATTATTGCGCATAGATGGCCACCAAAACGTTTTAGCTAAGGGTGCTGAACTTCCAATTAAAATTTATGAAGTTGGTGCTATCTCTGGGCAGTACAACTTGGTATTAAGAAAAAAAGAAAATTCCCTATTAAAGCTCACTCAAAAAATTCCAATCTATTATTTTATCCTTGGAGGAAAAAAAGTTGGAGATAGAAAGCTTAGCGGTTATGTGACTCGATTGTCGAAAATAAGCGCTGAAGTTGTTATAGACGAACCTATTAATCTCATGACAAATCTAAAATTGAATTTGGCTGATGTTGACAGTGAATTGAGCACAAAAAATTTTTATGGAAAAGTGACTGGTAAAATTAGCGGCAGTAATAATTGTATAATATTAACCTTTACATCACTACTCCCGGAAATTAATTCATATTTCCAAGCGTTTCGAAAATATGCAAAAAATGACACCGGAACTGCATCACTCCAAGATCAATAGCAAAAAGGCAATAGTAATGAAGAAAATTTCAGTAATTATTCCGGCACATAATGAAGAAAATTATATCGAGAAGTGTTTAACTTCAATTAAAGAGGCTGAATCAAAAATTGATACACCTGTTGAAATAGTTGTTTCACTGAATCAGTGCACTGATAAAACAGAACTAATCGCAAAATCATTCGGAGCCATTTGTGTGCATGAAGATGAGAAGAATATTGCCAAAATAAGAAATGCAGGTGTAAAAATTTCAACAGGGGACATAATAATAACTATAGATTCAGACAGTTGGATGTCCCAAAACATGTTAAAAGAAGTCGTGGATAGACTAAAAGACGGAAAGTATATTGGAGGAGGCGTAAGAATAAAACTTGATAGATTTTCGATCGGAATATTTTTCAGTTTAATGACGCTTGTACCATATCTATTGAAAGACAAGGTATCGGCGGGGATGTTTTGGTTGTCTAAAAAGGATTTTAATGAGATAGGTGGTTTTGATGAAAAACGTATTAGTACCGAAGATATACATTTCGCCAAGAAATTGAAATCATATGGTAAAACGAAGAATTTGAGATATGGCACAATCAGGAAAGCTCATATAACCACTTCATGTCGAAAATTCGATCAGTTTGGAGATTGGTATTTGTTTAAAAATCCCAAAATGGTAAAAGCGATATTTAGAGGGGACAATCAGAAAGCAGCAGATGATTTTTATTACAAAACAGGCAGATGATTTTCATTCCACTGTAATTTGAAACTTCTTGGAGCATAAAAATAAGCAAAGATATAGAATCTAATTTTAGTTATGCAAAGATTTCAAGACTCCAATTGTGAGCATAAGTATTCAAGGGATCAGTCCCGATAAATTTTCGACAACTCCACATATTGTATGTGACGTTTTTTCAGCTTTGAAATTTCAATACAACTTTATAACCCCTTGGCAGTGCTGATGGTCATTCTTCTGCATTAATTTTTATAATATCAAAAATATTTTGGGGGATTCTGAAAAATGTTTCTCCGTGATCTGAACAAAAATGTGTTTGATCTCCAATTATGTGAACCGCTAAAAGATCACAAAAAAGAGCCCTTCACAGTTATAGCCATTATTTGTCAATTCATGAAATCTTCCCTAATGTATTTTTCTGCAAGTTTATAGCTATCGTGATCTGCAAGTTTTTTTGCAAGTGCTGTACTTTTTTCTTTCATTTTTTTATCTGAAACTGCAATTTTTATTGCTAAAGCAAGATTTTGAGAAGTTAATTGTGTTCTCCAGATGGATTTCGGTGCAACTCCTATCTTTGGAAGCTGTTCGGCATAGTAGAACTGATCTGACATATGGGGAATAATGACTTGGGGAACTCCAGCCCTTGCTGCTGTGGCGATTGTACCACTGCCGCCATGATGAACTATGACAGCCATTTTTGGAAATAATAGGGGATGTGAAATTTCCCCAACCCTGGAGTCTTTTAAGCCTGTTTTACCGCTGTAGCTTCAGGCACAGGCAAAGGATGAATTAAAAGCATAAGCCCTTTAAAATGGCTGTTCTGACGTACCATTGCGACATTTATCCATTTCAGACAATACGTCCAGCAATAAGATTTTTAATTTTGGTCAATTTACATCAATGAAAGTATCGGCTGCCCGGCCCCGGGGCAGCTTTACAAGAACCCAAGCTGGATAGGGATATAAATACGTGTGCAAGGGGTGAGCTGGGTGCGCATTTCAGCTTGATAAAATTTTCTTATATATTCCTTGACAAAAAGCAAGTTCCTATCTATCTATTTTTATAATGCAAGTTCGTATTTATTTTTCAATATTTTTTTAGGAGGTTCCAATGAAATGGCTTAAAACTATATTAATTATAACCATCCTTTGTCTGACGGCTCAAGTTTGGGCGGTGACCATGACCTTTTCCGATTTCTCAAGCACAAGCGATTTAAGTTTAAACGGTACCGCAGCAATCACCACTACATCCGACGGTACAGTGCTTCGATTGACACAAGCCATATCCAGTCAATCCGGCAGTGCTTTTAGCTCCCAGACCGTGAATGCGGTCAATTTCAGCACTTATTTTACATTCCGAATTACAGAACCTGGTGGTAGTATTTCTGATTGCAACACAGAGGTCGGGGCTGACGGCCTTGTTTTTGTCATCCAGGCAGTGGCCTCTGATATTGGGGGGGGTGGCCAAGGGATAGGGTATAGTGGCATTGTAACCAGCATTGGTGTGGAGTTTGACACCTGGTGTAATGCAGCAAACGATGACCCTAATTCCAATCATCTAGGTATAGACATAGACGGTTCAGTGGTGCATACTGATCAAGCAAACGATACTATCACGATTACCCCTAATTTTGATGATGGAAATATTTGGTATGTGTGGGTAGATTACGACGGATCAACATTGGAGGTACGGGTGAGCCAAAATGCTTCAAGACCTTCCCAAACAACCCTACAAAAAAATATCGACATTCCAACTATTTTAGGCCAAAATACAGCCTATGTTGGGTTTACCTCGGGAACCGGAGCAGATTGGGGTAACCATGATATTCTCTATTGGGAGTACAAGGATTCCTATGACCCAATTGTCGTTGATCCCAACCCCATCTGGTATTATGATTCAGACGGTGATGGATACGGTGATCCTACTGTTCCATCGACCGATTCTACCCAGCCAGAAGACTATGTTTCAGACAATACAGACTGTGACGATACTGATGCAACTGTTTACCCAGGTGCCACAGAAATAGCTGGTGACGGTATTGACCAAGATTGTGATGGTAGTGATTTGGCAGGATCAACACAGCTTGAACAAATTTCCTTATTGGCTCCTACCGATAATGAAACAATCAGTTTTGGTATTTCTGGTGGTAAGGTCACATTTTCTTTCAGCAAATTAGCCAATGTAGCCAAATATAAACTCCATCTTGATTTAAATGATATCTTAAATGATATTTCGTTT
>CAYWGN010000333.1:0-4502 GCA_964457495.1 uncultured Desulfobacula sp. | reverse complement strand
TCGATGCTAAACGCTTAACCTCCTGCAAATATCCATCGGACAGGGCTTTGAGATAGCTTCTTTTAACGGGCTAAACAATTACTAAAAATTAAGTCTGCAGACCATCAAATATATCCCAGTAATTTGGAAAAGACTTTTCAACACATGTCTCATTTTCAATTTCCATGCCAGGGATTATTAGACCTGGGATGGAAAATGCCATGGCGATTCTGTGATCATTAAATGTTTCTATTCTTGCTCCCTTTGGATTTCCACCTGTGATTTCTAAAAAATCTTCTCCTTGTTTAACAATTATACCCATTTTCATAAGTTGTGAAGAGACAGCATCAATCCTATCACATTCTTTTTCACGCAAATGTTTAATATTATATATTCTGGTTTTCCCTTTAGCAAAGCTTGCAACCACAGCAATGGCAGGGACAGCATCCGGTGTATCAGACATATCCACATCAACTGCCTTAAGAGAACCTCCGCACACACCGATGTGGTTATTTCCAATTTTTAAAGTACACCCCATCTGTTCTAAAATTTTAATCTGTTTTAAATCCCCTTGAAGAGAATTATTATTGATATTTTCAACAAAAATCATTTTGTCTGTTATTGCACCAATAGCCCAAAAATAGCCTGCATTGGAAAGATCGGGTTCAACAAAAAAATCTCCTTGAATATAAGACTGCTGTCCTGGAACCTGATAGTGCATACTATCGATTTGATGGGCCTCAATTGTAAATTTTTTCATGATATCAATGGTCAAGTCTATATAGGGGGATGAAACAGGTGGGCTGTCAAGTCTGATATCGAGCCCGTTTTTCATCAATGCCCCCATCATTAAAAGAGAAGATAAATACTGGCTGCTTTTGGAACAATCAATTTTAACGAGCCCCCCTGCCCTATTCCCGCCCTGGATATAAACAGGAGGACTGCCTTTTTTATTTTCCGACTTTGCCTGGATCTTCAACAAGGTTAATGCATCAAGCAACTCTTTCATTGGGCGTTCACACATTCGAAGGTCACCTGTAAGGGTATAACAGGTGTTTCCTAAGGCTGCAATTCCAGTAAGAAGACGCATGGAGGTGCCTGAATTGCCAAGATAAATAGCTTTGCTACAGGGTTTGGGGTTTCCTCCAAATCCAGAAATCCTGTAGTGATTTCCTTTAACCAGATCAATGTCTGCCCCCATATTTTTAAGGCCATTAATTGTAAGTTTTATATCATCGCTTTGAAGAAGATTTTTAATATTTGAGGTTCCATTGGATAAGGACGTACAAATCATCATACGATGGGAAATGCTTTTTGAGCCCGGAATCGCTATGGCCTGGTCTTTAATCTTTTTTGGTGCAATCTTTTTCAATTAAGTATCTCCATTGATTATTGCCTGGCGCATCAGTTTAATATCCGGTGTTATGCCTGTCCATAATTTAAATTGAGTCCCACCCTGATGTAAAAACATGGACAGACCGTCAATGGTTGTGCATCCTTTTTTTTTGGCTTCAGATAATAATTTTGTTTTCAACGGGTTATAAACAATATCCATAACAACCATATTCGATTCAATATATTGAATAGGAAGAGCTATATTTTCAATATCAGGGTACATACCAATGGAAGTGGTGTTGATGATAATATCTGCCTTGATCACACCCAGTTTATCTATTTCACTCATAGGAATGAAATCAGCATCATATTTTAAAGCCAGTCGTTCCCCTCTGTCAATATCCCTATTGATAATAACAAGATTTCCTTTTTCCTTGTGTATACCATATGCTACAGCCTGAGCTGCTCCACCAGCGCCAATGAGACAGACTTTTTTATCTTTTATACCAAAGGGTTTTAAGGGAACAATTGCGGCCTGATGGTCAGTGTTATATCCAAGAAGTTTTCCATCTTTGTTTTTAACAGTGTTTACCGCGCCTATCATTATCGCGTCATCATCAATCCAGTCAAGATAATCCATTATGGATTCTTTAAAGGGTATTGTAATAGAAGCGCCCTGTATGTTTAAAGTTTTTAATGCTGTGACACCCTTTGAAATCTCATTAATTTCAAAAGCAAGGTAAACCGCATTAATATGATGGTTTTGAAAACATACATTGTGAATTGCCGGGCTTCTGGAATGCTTGACCGGGTTTCCAAAAACGCAATAAAGCAATGTATTTGAATTAATCATGACCGATATCAAGATGGTTCTTTTTTTATGATAAAGCTTTGTATCCTGTTTCCATCCATATCTTTAACAGTGGCCATCCATTTGTTTATTATAATGGATTCTCCAGACTTTGGAATTCGACCGATCTGTTCAAGGAAAAAGCCGGAAAAGGTATCATATGTGTTTGATTCAGGAATTTCAATTCCGAGTTCTTTATTTAAATCATCAATGTCAATCTTTCCTGCAACCAACCACTTATTGTCCTTAAGTCTTACAATATCAGGCGTCATTCTATCGGTTTCATCAATAATCTCACCAATGATTTCTTCAACAACATCTTCAAGGGTTACAATGCCTGAGATACCGCCATGCTCATCCACGACAATGGCAATATGATTTTTTTTCTGCTTAAAATCATGTAACAGGGAATCCAGTTTTTTGGATTCAGGAATAAAATATGGTTTTTTCATGATCTGTTTAACATCCAAAGGAATATCAGATTCAGATGCACAGGCTTTTTGAAAACTGGCAAACAAATCCTTTACATGCAAGATCCCAATAATATTATCAATACTGTCTTCAATAACCGGAATTCTGGAAAATCCTGTTTTAAGGATTTTTTTAATGTCCATTTCCTGGGATACATCTAACACAAACATATCTGCCCTTGGGGTCATAATTTCAGAGCACGAGGTATCATCAAACTCAAAGATATTGGTAATATATTCTTTTTCTTCTTCTTTGATTTCCCCTTCTTCTTCCACCACTTCCACCATGGTCATTAATTCATCTTCAGTCACAGTTCTATGGGAAGTATTAATTTTACCATGCAGACTAGGTATAAATTTTAATATATAGATCAAGGGGTAAAATAATTTTGAAAACCAGAATATTGGATAAATCACAATTCTGGCAACCAGGATATTATTGTGATTGGCAAATGATTTAGGCAAAATTTCACCAAAAATAAGAATGAGCATCGTCATAATCCCGGTCGCAATACCCACAGCATTGGATTTAAAGTATGAGATGGCAATGGACGTTGCAATGGCAGACGCACCAATATTTACAAGGTTATTTCCGATCAAAATGGTGGTTAAAAGTGTATGGGAATCTCTTTTCATCTTCAAAATCAGTAGTCCGGTGTTTGAACCGTCTTTGGCAATATGAAGCGCCTTGACTCTGCTGATTGAAAAAAGTGCTGTTTCAGAGGAAGAAAAAAAACCGGAGAATAAAAGACCTATAATAAGTAACGTCAATTCCAAAATCATCAAAGCAGAAAAAAATCCTTAATTTGTTAATATAATTATAATTTGGTATTTTTATTAAATCACTCTAATAATATTTAAGTCAATTTGTCAAATTTCAATGAAAGTTCTGATCTCTTCAGCATATAAATTGCAATATTGGCTGCCCTTTTTGAGGCCCCTTTTTTTCCAAGTAATTTTCTGACCAGTTTTAATCGATTTTGAAAATAAAATAGATTATCCAGCATATATAATACTTTTTCACTTATTTTTTCAGGTGTTGCATCATTTTGCAATAATTCAGGCATAACTTGGGCATTAACAATTAAATTTGCAAGTCCTGCATACTTTACTCGTACAAGCAGTTTTGCCATACGATAACTGATTGGAGACATTTTGTATACAATAATCGTTGGGACACAACACAGAGCCGCTTCCAGGGTGACTGTTCCGGAAGCGGCAATGACAAGGTCTGATTTCAAAAAAATATCCTTAACCGGGCCCTCATTGATTTGAAATAAAGGTTTATTTGAACAGTTTTTTAAACATTTCTCCAGGGTCTCCCTTTTGATTGAAGTTGCTTGAGAAATAATAAAAAAGGCTTTTTTATTATTTATATGAATAAGGTTTGCTGCTTTGACCATAACTTCAAGCAGATTTTTTATTTCAGCTTTTCTGGATCCTGGCAGCAGGCCAATAATCAGGGAATCTTTATTGTTTGAAAATAAAGGGTGTGATCGAAGAAAGGGTTTGGATAAATTTTCAGGATACTCATCCAACAAAGGATTCCCAACATAAGTGTATTGAATATTAGCCTTTTTATAGATTTTTTCTTCAAAAGGCAGTATCAATGCTGCATGGTCAATATTTTTTTTTATCTTCTTAAGCCTTGATTTTTTCCAGGCCCACACTTTTGGGGTAATATAATATAAGATTTTTATATTATAATGATCTTTGGCAAACTGAGCAGCTTTTAAATTAAACCCAGGGTAATCCACGAGAATAATTAGATCCGGCGTATTGGTCTTAAGTTTTTTTTTAAACAAATCAAAGGCTTTTTTTATCTGTCCAAATTGCATAAGGACTTCTGTAAGTCCCATTGCAGAAAG
>CAYWGN010000332.1:2220-4544 GCA_964457495.1 uncultured Desulfobacula sp. | reverse complement strand
TCCATTGGTTATTGCTATTAGCATTTCTTTTGCTGAAAGATTAAGTAAAATCCTGGATAGCTCTTTAAAGATACTTAATTCTTTTTTTATAAATATGCCCACCAAGGCTTGCTTCAAAATTACCATCCTGAACCTCTGTCAAAGCTAACGACAAGTCATCTTTATGAATTTTCTGTTTTGATGCCCATTTTGAAAAATGTTTTGTCATTAATTTTTTCATTATTTAAGTATAGCACGCAGTGATACATTGTCAATAAGTAAAAAAATTATTATTCCGGGGGATATCAGGTTTTTCTTCTGCGGCTGGGGTGGATTCAAAATCACGCCAGTCAGCATTGAGAAAGGCCAGGGTTGTTTCATTGCCATCTGCATCTGGATAGTTGAAGACTCTTTGAATCTTGACTGGTGGAAATTGAGCACCTATTGTAAGGGCTTCAACATTAGGAATTGATAGTTTTCTGACTTTTGGCGCTTCGGGGGTAGATGAACTGGTCCCAGGTCAGGTCTGAAATATTTATTTTATTCAACCCAGTTTTCCATATGTAAATCATCAATTCTTTCAAATTCTTTGATATTGTTGGTCACCAGTATCATATCCTGTGATCTGGCTAAACCTGCTATGAGCAGATCATAAGGACCAATCGGCATTCCTTTTTTTTCAAGTTGCGCATGAATAATTGCGGCTTCTACAGCAGAGGAACGATCAAGATTAATGAGATTCAGCGGCAAAAGAAATTTGGCAAGAGCGTCCTCTGAACGTTCCCGGTATTGGCTTTTTTCAATCCCATATTGAAGCTCAAACAGGGTAATTGTGGAGATTGCAACATCCTTTGGAGAGTATTGTCTGAATCGTTCAAGAACTGCTAATGGACGCTTCTTTATGAGGTATATGCAAATATTGGTGTCAAGCAGGTAATGCATTAAAAAGCTTCTCTCTTTTGCATGTCAGGCTGATTACGTCCTTCTTTCATAAAGTCTTCGGGAAATTCACTGAGAGATTCGAACAACGAGTCCCATGTCATTTCTATAGGCTCCAATATAACCTGATTGCCATGTTTAAATATTTTCACCTCATTACCCGGAATTCTGAATGCTTTGGGCAATCTTACTGCTTGAGAACTACCATTTTGAAATAATTTGGCTGTTTCCATTTTGTCACCTCTTTTTATCGTATATATTTTTAATATATATACTAACAATCGAAAAGTCAATGGATAGTTAGTTTTAGGTTTAGGGGTCACGCATGGTTATCTTATTCATAATACGCGCATCACGCATACCCTTTGCCGTCTCGTGAACGACCGAGAGAATACTATCATGTTCGCTTTTCATTACAGTTCACCTCCCTTAACTCCTCACATTGCAGTGCTGCTTTGATTTCCATCCCCCACGCTTTGGTTGTTGAGTCATTGGGTTCTATTTAAAAGATTTTAAAGGCAGAAACAGTCTATGGCTGTTATCACCCAAGTGGGTAAACCCGAACTGCTCATAAAAATCTCTGGCGTTGCCGCTAATGGCATCTACAACCACGGCATAGATTGCGATCTGGTCACTGACGGACAGGGTTCGCTTAATGGCATCTACCAGCAGCATTTTGCCAACTCCGTATCCACGGGCATTTTTGCTGACGGCCAATCTTCCAATCAAAGCAGCAGGAATCGGATGCTTTGGCAACTTTCGGGCCAACTTTTCAGGCAATTGGCTCAATTCAATGGATAATGTGCTCAGGCTGTAATACCCCACCACTGCTTTGGGTCTGTCCGACAGTGATGCAATAAAAACACGACTGATGCGGCGCCTGATATCCTGCCCTGCCTGCTTATGAAGATAATGATCCAGCGATTCTACATTACAATGGAAACCTGCCCTATCATGAGCGGCGTTCAGCGGGGCTATGACCAGATTCCGGTAATTCGTCATTTGCTGATGACGCGCTTATCATGCTCTTCAAAGGCCTCTGTCAGTTTTTGATTAAAACGAACTGGACTGGCCAGGGCATCGAAGAAGGTTCTTGAATTTTCTGCATTCAATGTCATAATCTGATGTTCCTGTATAGTTTGCTCTGCACGCTTCAAGGCGCTGGTCAGTATAAAATGACTGGTGGTCTTGCCCTCAAAACCTGCCGCAAGGTCTATAAGGTGCTTTGCGCTGCTTTTCACACGGAGATTGATCCGTTCATTTTTATTTTCAGTTGCTGTATCCATGGTTAGGTTTCCCTATGGTTTTTATCAACACGCTGAATGAATGTACTTCATAATGGTGCCTTTGTCAAGCACATCAGGGTCTGACCCCAATAAGACATCAGGTAGACATCAGGGTCTGAC
>CAYWGN010000332.1:0-2120 GCA_964457495.1 uncultured Desulfobacula sp. | reverse complement strand
ACATCAGGGTCTGACCCCAATAAGACATCAGGTAGACATCAGGGTCTGACAGACATCATAATAATACATCAAACTGTAATGCTTGTAAAATGATTATTTTGGAAACAGATTAAACATCCAATCTTACGTAAATTATCATCAAATGAGATGTTTTTCTTCGCAGGAAACCATGCGAACAATCATATCTGACTATCGGATGCCAGACCCCCGTTGACAAAACTTATCATGGATGTCCCCAGAATTGCCCAGAATTGCCTTTAAAACCACTTGACATTTTTTATAATGGTCACTATTATGGTCATTAATAATAACACTCCATAAAGAGGTATTCATGCAGATTGACAATTACATCCCCGTTACAAAGGCTAAAACCAGGCTGCTGGACATAATACGGATGATTAATGACAGGGAGGACACCATAGCCATTACCAAAAACGGCATTCCCAGGGCTGTCATCATGTCCATGGAGCAATACGAGGCAATGCGCGAAACCATGGCAATCCTGGGGGATGTAGAGATGATGAAACAGATACGACGCTCCAGAAATGAGGTAAAGGAGAACAGGCCACTGGTTGACCTGGAGGATCTTCTTTGATGTATCGGGTTAAACTGACACCCACGGCTGCAGAAATGTTCAACCGCCTGCACCCGGGAATCAAAAAACAGCTCAAATCAATACTCAAAGAGCTATACGTCACCCCGTATCTGGGGAAAGCATTGCAGGATGAACTGATAGACTTTAGATCTTTAAAAATGAAACGATACCGGGCAATATATAAAATTGACGATCACAACAAAACCATAATTGTCTATGCCATTGGTCACCGCATGGATATCTATGAGATCATCACAGAATTGATCCGTTAGGTAAAAAAGTATATGCACATCACCTCTTATCTTTAAGTACAACAATATTATTTGTAAAGACAATAGCTTACCGAGGTCAGACCCAGCTATACCGCTATACCGCTATCCCGCTCAGAATTTTGGCAGAAACGTCTTTCATGTTAACTGAATAATTCGGAATGTGTTCCCAATCGAGTAGGCCTGAGTTCATAATCAGCAATCGTATAGATTAAAAGCCAGTCCGGTTCAATATGGCATTCTCTAAAATCCTGCCATTCTCCCTTAAGTTTATGATCCTGGAATTTTAAAGGTAAAGGCTCTGGGATGGATAATATTTCAAGCACCTTTTTTAATTTTACCATATCCCGGCCCCGGGCTATTGCCTTTTTTACATCCCTTTTAAATCTGCCTGTTGGTCGAATCGGTAACATTAATTGCCAATGTCGTCAAACATAGCAGTTACACTGTCATACTTCTTTCCTGCACCTTTTCTTGCTTCATCCATAGCTTGAACTGTATTCTTGTTCAGAATGCGCAAATTAAAAGGAAGTCCCTGGTGGGTAATTATCTGCCTGTAAAATAGCTCATGTGCTGCGGAAATGGATAATCCCAATCCCTTAATGATACGTTCTGCTTCTTTTTTTATTTCCGGGGTTATACGCACATGGGTCATTGCGGTTTTAGCCATAATTCAATCTCCTTTATGTATACCAAAACGATATACACAGCGGATATCTTTGTCAATAATTTTTATTTGGATGGGGATCTGCGTTTATTGTCAAATATCCATTGATGCGCCCATAAGTCTTGTGCATAGTGTAGGTAGATATTCTCCAAGACTGGTGAAATAACTGCCACTTGTGGGGTGCCAATTTCTTGTGTCGTGCGTTTACCATCTTCCACCACACCTACTTTAAGCCATTTCCTAATCAGCCGCAAAATTCTGCGGTCTGCTATCCGATGCTCTAAGAATTTCAACAACCAAACAAGCTTACCTTTGCCGAAAATCTGCTTTAACAAAACTTTCCCAACAGTGGGTTTTTAGGAAGGGCAAGTTTTTTTAATTCAGAGTGAAGGGCTATAGCTCCGCCCCTTCAGTTACAGTGCCATATCGCTGTAACAATATTAAAATGCAACTTAATTTTATGCTATTTTACAAACTATTTGTGTTATTTTTTGGAAAGATTTTTGTACCATTAAGTATTTGTTTTTTTAACAATTGTAAGAGCGCTGGATTCACTTTTCCTCCAAGACTCAACACTTTTTGTACATCG
>CAYWGN010000331.1:0-4568 GCA_964457495.1 uncultured Desulfobacula sp. | reverse complement strand
GAAAGAGATTGACGAGGCCCATGGAGGTGGAGGGAATAATAAAATTTTAATTGACGATAGACCATTTTATTATGAGGGTCCAGTATGGATTCATCTTTAACCCGGGTCATATTAGCTACATTAGGCGGTTATATTCTTCTTCTTTTTGCTTTATCTGTATACTGGCTGGACAAAAACCATTCTGCTGGATTTCCAGAATCAAAGATTTTTAATATACTTTATGATATTTTTGTTAGGATCCCTTTGTTATAAATTAAATATTTTCGCAACAATGCCGACCAGCAAAAAACTCTACTATGTTCTTTGCTCCACAATCTGGATCCCAATGAATATGTATATAATTTTTTTAATTAATCTTTTTTTAAATCCAGGCAATTATATCTTTTCCAGAATTGGTGATTTGATTATAGTCTGGACTGGTTTTAATCTTTCATTACTTGGAATGCTGTACATAATCATAAATACTTTCAGATATTATTTGAATAAGAAGATAAAGATTATAAATCAATTAAATGATTATTCTTATGGGGTTTATATCATTCATTTTATAGTTATGGGAGCAATAGCATTGCCTCTTCGTAATGCGGCAATACCTTCAATATTAAAGTATATCGTTTTAGCTTTATTAACTTTTGCAGCAAGTAATTTGATAATGCATTTTTATAAAAAAATAAAAATTTTAACGGTAATTTGATTGGATTTATCCAAAGTTTTACTATCCTCAAATTATAGTTTTCAGACCAGCTAAAAAGAGTTGACTATGTCTACAAGCCCACTCCCCAGCTTTCTCACATCCATAATCTTTTTAAGGCCAAATCCTCTGCCTGACCCAAGATGGATAATAGTTTCGCCCTTTTTAACTATAGGACAAAAATCCTTTCCAGACATACGCCCTTATTTATTTTTCTGAAGTTTAAGGAATAATGGAATAATAGTACCTGAAAGAATTAATCCGCCCGCAACGATAAAACCCATGGAGAAAAAGCCTTTTTCTCCTAAAAACCCAATTCCATTTGGAACCACTCCCCCACCTATCAAAAAAGCGATGGGTATTGTAAAAGAGACGGCAATATTGCGGGTTTCTTTAGAACCGATATGTGATAAAGCGGCAAAAGCAGGAGGGAAAAAACAGACAGCAAACAAAGGCTGGCAAAATATAATAACGGGGATGAGGCTATCTGCTGCCACACCGATTAAAAGAGTTGAGATGCCGGTAAAAAACAGTACAAATGACAGTGTCGGTTTCAGTCCAAAATGATCTGATAGCCATCCGATCAATAGTGCCACTGGCAAAGTTAAAACTCTGGATAGGGTAATCAATGTATTTGCCTGGGACTGAAGCATGCCATGCTCGTTAACAAGATATAACGGCAGCATGGAATAAACCCCAAGGCCTCCGGTTACCCCTAAGCTGAACAATACGATCATCATCCAGAAAGAAGGCGTAGCGATGAGGGGCAAAAATGATTTCAGCACAGGTGATTCTCCAGGAAAATCCTTTATCGTAGAAAACTTAAAAAAGGCAATGCCGAATAAAATGGAAGTTCCTCCGATAACAACAAGAACGCTTCTCCATGAGAGCCACAGCAGCAAGCCTTCACAGATCATCGGGGTCAGTAGAAAACTTAAGTTGGGGGCCAGTTCATGTATGCCGATAGCTTTTCCCCAGTTCCGGCTGCTGATTGAAGATGTCAGCATGGCTATTCCTGAAGGAAGATACAGTGCGGATGTCATACCGACAACAAATAATCCGATGCGCATACTCAATAGACTCTGGCTTAGACCGGTAACTAAAAATGCAATGCCGGTTGCCACGGCCGAAAAAACAATTGTTTTTTTATGTTTCATTCGTGAGGAGACAAATCCTGAGCATAATAATGAGATAAAATATCCGGATGCAGATATTAAGAAAAAAGAGCCGGCTTGTTCATGGGTCAGGTTCATGTCGGCTAATATGGTAGGCAGTAAAGGCGAAATAACTATCCGGATGGTAAAATTCAGGAAAAAAATTGATGTCAGGAAAAACAAGGGCCCCAGTTGTGATTTGAGTGTGTCATCGCCATGATTCTCTGAGTTATTATGGATTTTATTTTTCATTTTAAATCACTTTCAGCTATTAATACGCAATAATACGACACCCATAATTGTAACCATGGATGCCATTATTTTTATTAAATCAAGTCGTTCCTTGAGTACAAAGACGCCCAATAAAAGGGCAAATATGATACTTGTCTCTCTCAACGCTGTAACCATCGCAATAGGGGCTATTGTAAAGGCCCAGATTACCAGTGCATATGCTGTAAATGAAGCACACCCCCCGGTCAACACCAACTTATAATTATTAAAAACTATGTTTTTAATAATACCCGGACGTATAATTTTTATTATTATGGCAAAAAACAGCGCATTTAAAAGTGACAGGCTCCCGTAAAACCCCAGTGCAGTGGTGGCTACACGAGCGCCCATACCGTCCACTAGAGAATAAGCAGCAATAAATCCCCCCGTTGCAATTGATAGCAACGCAGCAGGATAATTTCTTAAACCGTCACTTCGTCGAACCAAAGTTAAACTCATAATCCCGGTACCAATTATGATTATTGCTACCAGCTCCATGGGGTCAAGATTAACTCCCAGAAAGGTAACAGAAATACCCGCTACAATTAAAGGAGCTACGCCACGAGCTAAAGGATACACCTGGCTTAAATCACCGATACGATATGAATATAGAAGAAATAACTGATACCCGGTATGTAGCAATGCGCCAGCGATTATGTAAGGAAATGATTCAAATTTTGGAAACGGCGAGAATATAAGTGCCACAAGGGCTAAAGGAATGTGGCCCAAAACCACTGCCGTCATGCTGTTGTGTTTATCCGCTTTTTGTTTAATCAAAAAATTCCATGATGCATGCAGTGTTGCTGCAAGTAAAACAATTAACATTACCGTGAGGGACATTTGAGCACCTAACATATCTAAATTGAAATCAACATCTGCCTGATTCTATATCAATAGTAACCCAATTATAGTACAGATCCGGACATTTTGTAAAATTGAATGATATCCGACCCGAAATCATTTCCACGTATGACATAAAAATTAACCGATATCCATTCTGACTCTATTCCTTGAGCACAGGCCACGGGTCTGCATGCCATATGTCGCGGTTATATTCCATGATTGTTCTGTCTGATGAAAACTTGCCCATTCTCGCGACATTCAATATCGCTTTTTGGGTCCATAGGTCCTGATCCCTGTATAGGGTATCAACATCCCTGTTGCAGTTATAGTAATCTTCGAAATCAGCCAGTATGAAATATCTGTCGTCATTAAGCAGCAGATCGATAAGGGAATGAAAAATATCGGGCTCTTCCGGGCTGAAAAATCCTTCACGGATAAGATCTATCGCCCTTGCAAGGAGAGGATCCTTTACATAATATTCCCGCGGGCTGTAATCCTGCCGTCTTGCCGACACCTCCTCAGCGGTCAATCCGAAAATAAATATGTTTTCCCTGCCGACCTCTTCCATTATTTCTATGTTTGCCCCATCCAGAGTTCCAATAGTAAGCGCTCCGTTTAAAGCAAATTTCATATTGGAAGTCCCGGAAGCTTCAAAACCTGCTGTTGATATCTGCTCGGAGAGATCTGCGGCAGGAAATATTTTTTCTGCAAGAGAAACCCGGTAATTGGGAATGAACACGACTCTGATTGTCTTGTTTGTTGATACGTCGCGATTCAGCATTTCTGCAACATGGCAAATGAGACGGATAATCGTTTTGGCAGTAAAATATCCCGGTGCAGCCTTTCCTCCGAAAAGGAAAGTACGCGGGTGCATCGAAAAATCAGGCTCCTGCTTGAGCTTCAGCCAGCAGTAAACAATATGAAGTATATTAAGCAGTTGCCTCTTATATTCATGTATTCTTTTCACCTGAATATCATAAATTGAACCGGGATCTATCTGGATGCCGGTATTAGCCAGTATAATCTTCGAAAGCTGCTTCTTATTGGCACGCTTTACCGCTTTCCATTCTTTAACAAAATCTGAATCCTCAATAAAAGGCTCCATTTTACGAAGCTGATCCAGATCTTTGGCCCATTCATTTCCTATTCGCGAGGTAATAAGCTCTGAAAGCCTCGGGTTTCCGGCAAGGAGCCACCTGCGGGGAGTTATTCCGTTTGTTTTGTTGTTGAACTTGCCGGGATACATCTCGTCAAAATCTTTCAGCTCTTTTTCCTTAAGCAGCCTGCTGTGAATCTCAGCCACTCCATTTACAGAATGCGATCCGACTATGGCAAGGTGTGCCATGCGGATTCTCTTTTCCGTATCCTCTTCGATAATCGACATTCCGCACATCCGGTTTTCATCGCCCAGAAAACGGACAGCAACATCGCGCAAAAACCGGCGGTTTATCTCGTATATTATCTGGAGGTGGCGCGGAAGAAGAGATTCAAACAGGGGGACGGGCCATTTTTCAAGGGCTTCCGAAAGAAGGGTGTGATTCGTATATGCGCATGTGGGTGTAAATCAACCCCGTTGTAGTAATCATGCAGCCTCTACTTCCTCAGTCCGT
>CAYWGN010000330.1:0-4712 GCA_964457495.1 uncultured Desulfobacula sp. | reverse complement strand
TATATTATAAATATTAATGCGGAAACTGTCTTATGACAACGGTTTCAGTCCATATAGTTTAATACCAGATGGTAAAATATCACTTTTACCAATCACAAGATGTTGGATCAGATTTTAAATAATAAATCAGCAAAATGCTCCTGCTATTCAGCAATTTTTAACGGCTCGAAGGGATAACTATAACCATTGTTTTTATCCCAAGACATTAAACTCGTATTATTTTCTATCCAATACCTTTCGAATGGTCTGTGAAATTTCCCGCATGTTGATTGGTTTCATGACATAGGCTGCCAAACCCAATTCTTTTGCTTTTTCTTCATCAACAAGGGCACTATGACCTGTGCAGATGATAATGGGGATATCAGTACGAATTTCCATCAGTTTTTCAGATAATTTAACACCCGTCATCTGGGGCATAGTCATGTCTGTTATGACAAGATCGAAATGATCAGAATTTAAAAGAAACCTATCCAATGCATCTTGCGGTGTTGTGGCGGTTTCAACCTTGTATCCCAGATGCTGGAACATTCTTTGCGCCATCTTAACAATGGATATTTCATCATCCACAAATAATATGGTTTCACTTCCCCTGGGAAGTTCTTCTGATGTTTCGGTTTCAGCCATTGGTTTTTCTGCAGCCAATGGAAAAAGTATGTTGAACCTGGTACCTTTACCCGGGTTATTTTCAACATCAATAGTACCATTATGGTTTTTAACAATTCCGTGAACTACAGAAAGGCCCATGCCTGAACCTTTGCCGACCTCTTTGGTGGTAAAGTAGGGGTCAAAAATTCGGTTGATAATTTTAGGATCTATCCCAGGGCCTGTATCGCTGACCATTATCTTGATATGCTCACCAGGGTTCAATCCAGGATAGGTTTTGACTAAATTATCGTCCAAAACAACCTTTTCCACAATTAACTTAAGAGTTCCCCCGGTTTCTTCCATGGCATGGGAAGCGTTGATGCAAAGATTCATAATGATCTGGTTGATCTGGGTCGGGTCTGCAAGAATAATTTCATCCGTGATTTTTATATCCTGCTCAATATCTATTGTGGTTGGAATCGATGACCGCAAAAACGTGAGGGAGTCTTTAACGACTATGGCAATTTCTATTGGTTGCAGTTTCTGGTCTGTTATGCGGGTGAAGCTTAGAAGCTGTCTGACAATATTTGCTGCCCTGAGACTGGCTGTCTGGATCTCTTCAAGGTTGGTATGAGCCGGGTTCCACTCTGGAACATCGTCTAAAGCAAGTTCCGTGTTGCCAAGAATAATACCCATAATATTATTAAAATCATGGGCAATACCTCCTGTCAGCGTTCCGATGGATTCCATTTTTTGTGCTTGCCGGAGTGTTTCCTCTAAAACCTTCAATTTGGTGATATCGGTATCTGTCCCCAAAAATCGTATTGCCTGGCCGTCTTTACCTCTTTCGACTCTACCTGATGCCAAAAACCATCGAATGCCGCCGTCTTTATGGACCATGCGATGTTCGACCCGATATTCCTCCACTTCCCCATCTATACAGGCATTGGCTTGCTTCATGACTGCTTCGACATCTTGGGCATAAATATGTTTGCCCCAATCTTCGATATGGTTTTGTATCTCACTGTCGTCATAGCCAAGCATCGCCTTAAGATTTGGGGATATAAACATGTCGCCTGTGTTGAGATTCCAATCCCATACCCCCACATTCCCACCTTTTGTTGATAGATAGTATCTTTCCTGGCTTTTTCTTAGTTCCTTTTCAATCCGTTTTTGCTCAGTAATATCCGTCACTATACCGAGAATCGCTCTCTCACCTTGATAATCTATCAGTTTTGTATTGATCATTGTTTCAATCATACTACCGTCTTTTTTGATAACGGTATATTCACATGGAGAAATCTCAATGTTCTCCATGTGTTTTTTAAAGGACGACTCCGCCTGTTTTAAGGACTCTGGTGCAATCAAAGATAAGAAGTTAAAATCATGTGAACAAAATTCGTCTTTGCTATAGCCCATCATTTCAAGGCATCGATCATTTACATACACCACTTTACCACGCTGATTGATAAATACCATGTTGGGAGATTGTTCTGTAAGAATCCGAAATCGTGTTTCGCTATCACGCAGTTTCTCCTCCACCTGTTTTCGTTCAGTGATGACCTCAGTGTAAATGATAATCCCACCTATCGAACCATCCGATTCATACCAAGGGCGGCATTCCCAGCGGGTCCAATCAACGGTTCCGTCTTCTCGTATATATGGATCGTCCTCTGCACTTGAGAGCTCACCAACCAGCGCCTTCTGATGCACATCTCTCCATTTCTGAGGCAGATCTGGAAACACATCATAGTGATGCTTGCCGATCACATCTTTTTCCTTGACCTTGTAATCGTCTAAGTAGCGTTGGCTCACATATACATAATTCAAATTTCTGTCGTGTACTGCGATGGCACTTCGATTGTGCTCAATGATGTAGCGCATCAACTCATGAGAATGAGTCAGTGCCACTCCCGCCTGCTTGCGCTCGGTGATATCTTGAGTAAAACCGATTGCACGTATTGCTTTTCCATTATCATCTAATTCAAAGTCTGCTTTTTCTCTGACCCACTTCACTTCACCATCAAGCAGCAACCTGTGTTCTATATCATAGAATTTTCCTTCAACGCCCGCTTTCCACTCCTGATCAACGTATTCTCTATCTTCAGGGTGAATCTTACTGAAAAATGTTTCATAATTGACAATACTGCCTTCTGGAACCCCAAAAATTCTACAGTTTTCATCTGTCCAAATAAGTATGTTATTTATTAGATCAAGCTCCCACGTTCCGATTTGTCCAAGCTCCTGCGCTTTCTCAAGGTAATAATTTTGTTTTTTAAGCGCAGCTTCCGCTTGCTTCCGATCGGTTATGTCACGTGAGACCGCAAGTATGCCTAAGGGCTTTTGATCACTGTCGCGGATAAAGGATGCCGTATTTTCGACCCATATAGTGGAGCCGTCCTTTTTGTATTCTTCCAATTCAATGATCACGGCCCTGTCTGGATCAGCCGACCCTGTTTGCGCCAGGCTGAGTTCCTCGGCAAAGACCTTCGAAAGACGTTGAAAGGATTCCGGTGTCATGATCTGATCGATTTTTTGTTCCATGGCTTCTTCAACTGTAAATCCCCGCAGTTTTAAAATGGATGGGCTTATATAAGTAAAGTTTAGATCCATGTCCATGGTGGTGATGATATCAGCGATGTTTTCTGCGATTAATCTATATTTTGTTTCACTTTCCTTAAGTGCATCTTCTGCTTGCTTGTATCCTGTCACATCCTCTATAACGGATATCATTCCATTAAAAGTGCCGTTGTTGTCAAAAAGAGGGGTCGCGTTAATCGAAAGTAATACCCGCCTACCGTCTGACCATTCGATAGCGTGTTCGATGCCATAAACAGGTTTCCCAGTGCGCTTAACAATCTGAAATGGGAGCTTTTCTTCAGGATAGGAGTTTCCCTCAAAATCCATTATGCGCCAGGCAGGATCGTTATAGCGTCGGTTATAGATATCGGGTCGCCTCAACCCGAGTGTTTTTTCTGCAAAGGCATTGGCCTGTGAAATTTGCCCTTCCTTGTTTAGAACTGAAATACCCACTGGGCTTACTTCCAACAACTTTTTTAGAAAGCTTCGTTCCTGCTGTATCGCTTTTTCCTCTTCTTTGCGCTCGGTTATGTCGGTAACCCCTTCAAGCACATTAACAACCTGACCATTAGGGTCTTTGATTGGTTGAGATATAATACGATACCATCTGTTACTGTTCGGGTTAAACCGCTCAACTTCTTCTACACGTCCACTTTTAAAACATTGAAAGGTTGGACACGGCTCACATGGCCCATCGGATGATTCATAGAAACGGTGGCAAATTTGCCCGATTGGATCGGCCCCTGGAAACATCTTATGAATTTTTTCATTTACCCAAGATATAGTGTAGTCAGAATTAATGACGGATAGACCAGTATCAAGAGACGATAGGATCAATTCAACCTGATTCATTCTTTGTTTGATATTTTCGTTGGATTCCTTCTCGCTCATTTTTTTACTCCCAACTGATTGTTGCAGAAAATTCATTTTCCTTCGCGCCGAAGGTTAAAGTTTATAGATTCTGTATGAATTTATATAATCAAACGCACAACATAACTTGCATTATTGACTATTCCAGCAGCATTCAATGATCTAAATTGTATTTGCAAAAGCTATCTTAATGAACGTTATTCTAAAAAGGTTTAGATTGTAAAATTTTAACAGCTTTACTCATGACTATAGATGGTATATACAGTCACGAATCAAATCCCCCAATTTACTGAGCGCTTCTTTCACCAGTTCTTGCCTTTAAAATATTTCCAGAATACCATATCTGGTATGGACAAATTTTTCAACTTCAGATTTCAAATTAAAATATATAGCCATAAGCAAAATTAAAAAAATCAATCTCCCATTAAAGCATATTGGAGATACATTTGACAGGCATTTTTCAATTTTTATACCAATTCCAAAAATCAAAGATACTTAGAACCACAAATTTATAACTTGAACGAAATTGCTTGTCTTTTGATCCATCTACTGTGTTGCACCAAAGGCCTAATACGTATAGTATTAAACCTTTGATGCGCCTTGTAGATGAACCAAAATCCTGCGCTATTTCTGCTCAATTTATTTCATTTGAGGTCCTTACATTGACAGGAAGCATT
>CAYWGN010000329.1:0-4742 GCA_964457495.1 uncultured Desulfobacula sp. | reverse complement strand
TCAAGGATTTTAAAGTTTATAATCTCTTTTACTTCTGATATTTTTGATAGCTCAAGCTGTTTTCTTAATTCTGTAAAAACTGTCTGCAAGGCAAATCGTTCCCTTTTAATTTTCGAAAGGGTTAATTTATCTGATGGAACTTGCTTTTCCCAGTATTCAAGTCCTTTTTCTGCTTTATTAAGTTGCTTTTCGACAAATTCACGTTCTCTTTTTGCATTGCTTTCATATTCATTTTCAAGGTAATACTTGACTTCCTTGACAATTCTTTGGAGCATGATTTTTGTAAACTCAGGATCTTTATCAATCCAGGATATTTTAATAAACCCAGTACTTTCCTTACTAACTTTATATCTGCTTTTTAGATTTGCAACAGCCTTTAACATTGTAGGTTTATTTTCAGGACTATCAATCAACCATTTTTGATTTTCTTTATCCCATATTCCGGAATACAGCTTAGGCATAAGATCATATTTTTCAATAAGCCGCTCATTGATAGTTTTGGAATTTAAAAAGAAAATAATATTAGCAGTTTTTCCACCAGTACTACCACCAAGGCTAAAACCCATTGGAAGATTAGCTGCAAAGGCTGAAAGACCTGATTGTGTACTTGTTTCTGTAGGTTGCAGAACCACATCGGATTTGTATGTTACCGGCAAGACATAAAGTGTGTAATAGACTGCAACAAGGGTGCAAAGGAGGGTGAACCCCATTACAAACCATTTGCCCTTCCAGATTACATTCCATAGTTCCAGAAGGTCTATTTCGTCTTCTTCTCCCATTTGATCCATCTGGGGGACTGGAACATAGATAATTTCTTTTTCAGGGTGTTCTTTATTTTGTTCAACAGGCATTCTTAATATTTCCGTATAAAAAAGTTTTATGTTTTAGGTTTTAGGTCTTAGGGATTTGATTAGAGCGTGTAGCATTGCGGACGTGATTTTCAGGTCTTCAATGAGTTCGTTTTTTGTGTTTTGATTTATCACAGCAATTTGTTGTGCAATATAAACCTGAGTGCGTAATTCAGCTGCTGACCCTTTAGCAATATGAAGAAAACGGAACTTCTAAATCTTCAAAAGAATTATACATAGATAAAAAAAGTTTTAGGTTTTAAGATTTAGGGGTTAAATAACGGGGTAAATAAAAGAGCGTGGTCTGATCCCAGTAAATGTTTGTTATTATATGAAGTCATTAAATGTCTACAAACTTTTCTCATTTGTTTTTCTTTTTTATCGTGTGCTTAAACTTTAAAACAGCAAAGTTCAGTTCTAAGGATCTTGTCTTTGCAAATTTTGTGGTCGAAAATTTCGACCGCAAATCCACAAACTCACTTTCGCTGATCTCGAACATGTAATCATGCGGAAACTTATCAGGATTGTTTTTTACGGCCTCATTGACTCGTTCATCCATCTCATCCCACCACATTGGGCTGATTCCCGTTCCGTGCCGTTTTCCTGTCAGGTTAAGATTTAGGGGTTAAGCAAGGCCTGGGTCAGGCCTGTTCTAGTATTTCCTCATGTCGTTAAGTGTTCTTTTGGTATGGTTTGTTTGTATATCGGGGTCTGACCCCAGTAAGTCATGTTATTATGGGATAATCGTTGCAATTTTGGGTGTTTTTTCCTCTTAGCGCCGGGTTTTTGGGGTCAAAAACAGGGGTTTAAGCAGTTCGTCCTGGGGTGCCATCTCCTGATGATAAACCACAGCAAGCTCTTTATTATTGTAAATTAAATCGTGTATTTCATCCCAGTAATATTCTTATTCCGCTCATTCTTAAGATAAAATTTGAGTTTGTCCTCATCTATTTTCCCAATAATCTGGTTTGCGGTGGAGGTGCATCACTGCAATGATCCAGATGCTGTTATTTACAATTCTGTAGAGTGTCCCAAAAGGAAATTTGTTGGTAAGACATCGTCTTGTCGTTGAATCGATTAGCGCCCATGCTTTTGGATATTCACATAATCGTTTTACTGTAATAAATACTTCCTCTGAAAAACGCAACCCCAATCCTGGCTGGCATTCTTCATAATAATCAATGGCATTGAAAAATTCTTTCTCAGCTTGTTCATGAAAGCTGAATTTCATTTTGAGAATCTTTTTTTAACTTTTTCAAAGACTTCCTCTCCAGGGATTAGCTTTGCTCTTCCTTCATCAATCTCTTTATAACGCCGCTCTACCTCTTTTGCCCATGCTTGATCGATATCTTCTCGAAACGGCAGATTCGTACTGCGCATAAGTTTATCTATAAGAATCAATCGATCATCAATTGGAAGATTTATCGCTTGTTCATAAATTTGTTCAGCCAATACTGCCATTGTTCACCTCATTCATCTAAAATTTAATATATTATAAATACTTTGTACTGTATTGGCAACCCAAACCTGCCAGATTGACATTGTCAGGGTCTGACCCCGATAAGTGGTTGTTTTTAAGGGATAATCGTTTCAATTTGGGGTGTTTTTTCCTCTTAGGGCCTGGTTTTTGGGGTCAAAAACAAGGTTTTAAGCAGTTCGTCCTGGGGTCAGGCTTTCCTTAGGTCTGACCTTTACCCTGAAGGTCAGAAACTAGGTTAAAGGGCAGAAACCAGGTTATTGTGGTTATTGCGGGGTAAAGTATCCCTTACCGGAATCAATAGTTGGTTTGAAGTGGTGCAGAGGTCAGATAAAATCACTTGCTTCTTCAATCACTTTAAATATTGACGTTTCTGAAGTATCAGTGACTTCATCCGGAAGATGCTTGTTATGTGGGAAATTCTTAAAATCAGGGAAATGTGGAGCATTATCATATCGAAAAAAAAGTTTGTTTTTATCATCCTGAAAATGATACCGATAGTATAAACGTGTAATTGCAGTTGCTTCAGTAATAACTGCTTCATTTAATTCCAACAAATAACCAGTTTTGAAACGAATTCTGATACGTAAATTAATGCGATTATTCGCTATAATTTCTTCTTCATAACGTTCTACATAAACATTCTCCAGCTTTAGAACTATCGCTTCAACTTTATTAAGATATTCCGATAACAAATCAAGCAACATTATGCAATTGATCCTCTAAATCATGTCTGACCCTAACATAATGTTTGTAATCATTTGCCCATTCAATGAAATCTTCTGAATCTGAATCTTCCAATTGCCCTTTAGTAAAGCTATTATAAAATTCCTCCGACGTTAATTTATACTTTGATTCATAGCGACTGAGATGCTTTGCTAATGCAACAAGCGCATCTACATATGAATCATATTCAATTCTATTTTTCCTCATCTTATCCTCCTGATAATTTACCGAACTGAAGTTCTTAAAAGGGCCACAGACAAGGAGCTAAGGGCGGATGGTAATATATGCCGAGGCAATCCCCGGGTGTTTTATAATAGAGCTCATGGCTTATTTGGTCCATCAATTGGCTCCTTAGCTCCTTGTTTGCAACCCCATACATTGCTTGATTTTTCACGGGACTCCCATTATAAAGGTTGGTGACTAAACTAACCCGAATATAAGGAGAGCACCCGTGAAGAATTCATTTATAAACCAGTTTTCCCAAAATATCAAATTCAATTACACCTGCTTTGATCGAGTCATCATCCGGGGCTATATCCTGAAATTCTTTTCCCTTGCATTATATAGCGGGGTCTGACCCCAGTAAGTGTTTGTTAATAAAAGAGAATCGTTGTAATTTGGGGTGTTTTTTCCTCTTAGGGCCTGGTTTTTGGGGGTAAAAAGTAGGTTTTAAGGGTTGTTCCTGAGCGGGGTCAGGCTTTCCTTATTGTGGTTATTGGGGATAAAAATAGGGTTTTAAACAGTTGCTTTTAGTATGCTGATCCGGGATGCATATCTGATCCAGCTATTTATTCTAATTTTTAATGGGACCAGAAATCAAGAAATATCCATGACAAGTTTCATGCCTTTATAAATTTCAACAATTCTGTCATTTGTAAGACTGCCGATCTTTTCTGTGATGCTGGCCTTATCTACTGTTTTTATTTGGGTCATATTAACCACTGATCTTTTGGGCAGGTTTGCTTCTCCTTTCCTCAGGAGCACATTGCCTGGCAGGTCACCAAATTTCAAAGTAGACGTTATTGCCACCACAATAACCGTATTCAATTTGCTGTCATTCAGCAGATCATTTTGAACCACAAGCCCAGGGCGATTGCCCATGGGTTCTGAGCCTTTTGAGGGTGAAAAATTCACCCAATAAACTGATCCCTTCCTGATTACCATTCCTGACCCTCTTCAGTCCCTAATCCTCCAAACCATTTGGCACAGTTATGTTGTTCTTTTCTTATTGATTCATCTGAAAAAGCCAGATCGTATGCATCTTTGATAAGCCGGTTTTTTTCCGACGTGAGCTTTTCTCTAAGGATAATAGAAATAAATTTGCTTCTTGACAGCCCCTTTTTCTTACTGATGTCGTCAATCATCATTACCAATTCTTTTGGGATAGTAATAGCAACCTTTTGAGTATGCATTTTTTGTATACCTCCTTTATATGATACTATACAAATACCATGGGGTACGATTGTTTGTCAATATCGAAATCCGGGGTCAGGCTTTCCTTATTGTGGTTATTGGGGGTTAAAGTATCTGCCTTCAATGGTCATTAGAATATATGCTGGAGACTTTTGTTGAACAGGACTAGTTTAAAATGATCCAGCAGTGGTATAAATAATAAGTTTCAGGGGGTTTTTACAGGTTCTTTATGAAGCCAGTCACATTTAAGCCCGCCTGTGAGATGATCGCTCTTAGAA
>CAYWGN010000328.1:0-4815 GCA_964457495.1 uncultured Desulfobacula sp. | reverse complement strand
CTTTTGTTCTGACTGCGGGGTTCATGAAAATCTGCGGCGTAGTCCGTAGTATTTTCGTTGTTTTACTGAGCAAGAGTCAAATAAAGACTTGACCCCTTTTCATTTTTGACCCCTTTTCATTACTATAAAAAATGATCTTAAAGCTACGATGGAATAAGTTTGTCGTCTAAGTTATGCATTTTTTTAACCATTTGGTTATAGTAAGATGATAGGTAACCCTTCATAACGATGGTGTCTGCTAATTCAAAAAATGATTTTGTGTCTGTAGTTATATCTTTAATAGAAACTTCAATGAGTTCGCTTGCAGGTGATATTGAATAAAAACTTTTAATTGGTGTAGTTAGTTCATCACAAAAAACAGTTATTTCGATCTTGATTTTCTCATTCGTTCTAATAAATATTTTTGTCCTTGATGTTTTCTTTGCTTTTGCTTGAAGATCACCAATCTCCCATATAAAAATATATTCTTCGTTCGTATGAGATCCTTTAATATCATACGATACAGGATGATTGTCATAATGTCTAAATTTTGTTAAAGTGCTCTCGGTTTCTTGAGAAGGTAATTTAGGATTGAGATCGTTTTGATTGTCAACACTAAGACCATTTTGTTTTTTTATTTTAAATTCAACATTGACATTTTTACATAATATTTCACCAACATTTTCTAACTTTAATGATAAAATATCAGCGCCACCCCAAGTTTCTAAAAATTTGGCTCTTTCTTTAAAAAAATCTCTATTAATTTGCTCCCCTAAAGGATCTATGTGACGTCCAAACACAGGCGTTGAAGTTCCACTAATCTTACCAACTCTGAATGATGGACTTTGTTTTTCAATTCGCTTCATGGCGAATTCGCTATATGAGTTATTCTCTGGTATATCTTTTTTGTTGGGCACCTTACATAATTTGCCATTCAAGGTAACGTCCTTTGCAAATGTTTCCCCTTTAGAATTTAAAATTGAAAATAGGATATCTGGCTGTTTTGGAATTGCAGCTTTGTATGTTTCTATTAAGTTAAGCCCAACTGTGACAATTGCATTATAGCTAAGCCCGAGAACAATAATAATAACCCCAACCCAAGGATTCGTGTTTCCGGCAAATAAACTTCTCAAAAAATCTGATGGCCCGAAAAAATATTCAAAAATGGCAACGGCAAAAGCTTCGAAAATATTAACTTGAGATTCGACTGATAGTGTGAGTCCCATGGCTACAACGATACGTGTAATGGTATTGTGAAATTTTGGTCGAATGAGTCGTATCACTTTTTCAGCTATTTCAAGCCATTTTTTAAATTTGCTTTCAGTCATATTTCGATTTGATCCTTTTTTAGTGGCCACAACCACCAAGTTTTTGGAAACATTCACCTGCAATTAAAGGCGCGCGACTTTAATTGTCAGATTTGATTGACATGTTATGCCTTTTTGTTAATTTTCTCCTCAACTTTTGAAAGCCGAAACTGCTCGGGTAGCCGATTATACCACTTTATTGTTTGTGCTGAAGCAAACCTGAGGAAGAGATTGAGTCCTTCCAGATCTTTTAAATCACACTCATCACCAGTCCTTGTGAAATTTGCTTTTGCATGAACAACCATATTTCGCGTTGCGTATAGAATACGACTGAGTACCCTAATTAGGGATTTCTTATTCTCTGAAGAAATTGAATAATTGATTTCTCGTACCTTGAGTTCAATCTTCAATTTTTTCTGAATAGAGACAGGAAGTTTATTGAAAATCCCAATGCAGTCGATGCTATTTGTGATGGTTGACTCTATTAACTCTCGATCGTTGTAACGACTTTTTATTGAATCAGATAACTCGAATACGGAATTGATAAAGTCAGCGTCATTTGCATGGTAGGGCGCTAAGTCCAATTTTTTCCGCATTAATTCAAAACCCTCCATCTTTAGAGCGATCGGTCCAAAGTGCTCAAGAATCTTGTAGAAGATTAGGTACTTCAATTCTTGCTCGCGTATCGCTGTTGCTGAAAGAAACATCTCCATGCCTGGATTGAATGTCTCAAGTAGTGGAATGTTCGAATCGAAGTCGTAATCGTGATCATCAGGCCAAGCCGTATCTGGAGCTTGCATTCGGGAAAAATGAAGTGGAATCCCAGTCATGAAAGCAACTTCAAACATAAAGGATTTTGATAGTGACAGCTCTTCTTGTTGACTTAGGCGAATCGAAGAATTGGTAAAATCAATTAGAATGGCGGAATAGGCGCTTAGCGGCGGGCGATAGTCTACATTGTATTCTCCGCTTTTGATTGCTGCGAACCCAACTACTATATCTTCATGTGCAAATGAAATTTCTATACCGTTTTTAAGTGAAACTTTGATTTCTTGAAGCGAAAGCTGATAAAGCTCATATTCATCTTCAGTACTTGCTATAAGGTATGTCCTGTTCGACGTTGAAATCTTCTCGTTGTTAGAAATTTTCAAAGAGGTAATTTCAGGGAAAATTTCTATGAAGTCTATGTATTTTATTTCGTCTACTCCATCACCTTCAGGAGTAAGTAAGGAGAAGATTTCTTCTGCTCCTATTTCGTCATGGTATTCATCAGGAACATCAAAATCGGAAACGGAATAGTCTGAGTAGCAGCAGAAGTTCTCTTTGAGATAGGCGATGCCATGCTGTAGCGTTTCAAATTCTTCTTCAGTCAAGTTTTTCATAATATTGTTTCCGCATAACGCTCGGATGACCAGCAACTGGAAGCTGCCTGTTCGAGCTGGATAATTTAGCTGTCGTTTGGTTTTCTATTAGTTGTGTCTTCCAAGCGCTTCAAAAGCAACTTCTTTAATTCTTTCATGTTTTTATACTCTGGGCAATTGTAGGCAGCCAAGTCAAAATGAATAGAAGTGTTTTTCTTTCTGTAAAGTATAACTCTTCTACCCAAAGAATGTGCATAACCAATCTCATAGTAGACACTTGGCCTCTCATTCGTTAAATCACCAAGTAAAAACTCACTAATCTTTATTTCTTCAATTATTTTCTTGGTTATGACATCTTCATGCTCTATCTCATCAGCACGAATAGCTTCAATACCAAATTTACTGAAACAATCTTTATAAACCTCATAAACGTCTTCTAACTCGGGATTATTTGGATCGATTGGCATCATTACAAAAGCCGTATTTGGCCTATAGGATTGATGAAGATTTGGGTTTTTTGAAATTAATCCGTCTGATATTTGGACTGGTGCAACCTCAATGAGTTGAACCATGCCTTCTAATTGCTCCAAACAATTGAAAAAAGTATTTTTTGCATCTTTTGGGTGATCTGGTTTATCTTCTGATTGTCCAGGAGGACTTACCCCTAAAACTGAGCCTTCATCATGTAATACCTCTATTTCCCACGAATTATACTTTCTGAGTTTAAGAGCCGACCTCATTTTTTTTGCACAAAGCCCAATATCTTTCTCGTCGGATTTATCAAGTATTGGTGAAGCTTGGAGGAGAGGTAAGATCAATGATATTGTTCTAAGTGTAAGCTTCTGCGTTTCCAAGGAGTTATCTTGTAAATCATCTGGCAATTTGTCCCAATAATCACTTGCACTTGATGTTCTCATAGACCAACCACGGTCGTCTTCTTTTTTTCCACAAACTTTTTTTGCAGAAGAAAAGAAAGATTTGGCCTTCTCTTTTAGGCCAATAATTGTTTGTTGCACTTCTTTGATATTCAATAGATTTTTTCCTTATGAGAACATGAACATCTGCGGCTTGCCCGCAGCATGTTTCTTGTTTGAATCTTGCTCAAACCCCTATACGTAGAGACAGTGTTAGCACATTATAGTTGATGATTAGTATTCACCCTCAGGGTCCCTTAGAATATTCGATTTCTTCTCTCTTTTCCTAACCAGTAGCCATGTTCCATGATTAGTCCTCTTAAATTCTAATCTGCTATTATAATTGTGACTCTTTCTTATTTCATCTAATAGGTATTTATATGAAATTAGTAGCTTTTGATTATTATTTGCTCCCCTTGATTGATTTTTTATCTCATTTTCCAGTAATATGACTCTGGACTGGGTCTTTCGCATTTCTTGCAATAGGTTTTCACTATTTTGGGAACAGCTTCTATTTGTTTGCAAGTTTTTTAATATGGTTGTCACACTTGCTATTGCTCCTAAACTTAAGCTAATAGTTTCAAGTAGCATTCATGTCCCCTTTAAATTTGCTTTTATCTCTTATAGAAACTGATGGTTCTCTGTTAGATTTATTTTTAATTTTTACGGCTGACATTTCAATGTGTTCTTCTATTTTTCTGAACCTTTCTGATGTTAACGATATTTGGACAAATTTTAGAATTTCACCATCAATAGTGATTTTTAGATCTGCAGTGGTTCCATTTGCTTCAGGGTATCTATAAGCGACTATCAGTCGAATATCCTTGAGATCGACTGGCCATTTCCAATATAGTTTTCCATCAACCTTTGAACTAAATATGTTTGCTTTTGGATAATGTTTGGCAAACCATTCTTTATCTTCAACTCTTATCTTATTGATTAAATTTACTTTTTCAGTTGGCCGAGAAAAAGATTTCTTACCAAACAATTTTCTTCTGTCTTTTAGAGATCGTATTTTAAAAGATAATTGTTCAGCGGAAGCTAAAATCTCTTCTGTAGGATGATGACTTGAAATTACTCGAATGGCTGTTTCATCAATTTCAATACCCTCGTGATTTCCTCTTTGAAATAGGTAATATTTCATAGGCAGTTTAACTTTATTATATCCAGTTACTAAGATAGCTAAAAAATAATCTATGTGTAATAGGTCAATTACTTTTCAAAAAAAATCAAGAAAAATGGGTAACACTTTTC
>CAYWGN010000327.1:0-4844 GCA_964457495.1 uncultured Desulfobacula sp. | reverse complement strand
TCGAACCCTTTACATGGGACATTTCATCTGATCAAGGGCTTTTATGGCCTGTAAGTGCAAAGGAAAAACCTGATCTGATCATATTTGATCCGCCCTACTTTGATAAAAAAGCGGGTGACTATGATAAAAAAAGCATTTCCAGCCTGTCCCCAAAAACATACCTTGAATTTCTCGAAGCCTTTTTTGTTCTGCTGAAACAAAATGTTAAAAAGACGACACGAATGGCTTTTATCAATGCAGACTGGCGGGATTTTCAAAATACCCCGGCAATAGAAGAAAAATATAAAGGCGGCATCCTCATAGATGACTATCTTGATATCCTGAAAAAGACGGGATGGTATCATACGCATATCATCCAGGCCCCCATGTCGTCCCAGCGCTTCAATGCAGGCGTTGTTTCTGCAATGCAGAAAAAAAACATCCTGGGCGTTATCAGCCGGTATGTGATCGTCCTGAACCAGGAATGTTAGAAGATAATCCCAACTTTAAAATACACCGGGTTTCACCGGTGATTTTGGTGTTCATGACCGAACACACAGGGCGGGTGAGCTCGTTATTACATTAAACCTTGACGGTGGATTTTTTTTTATCCTCAGCTGCGCTATTTATCTGAGCTAATTTTTTTGTGTTTTTGGCAGATCATTTTTTCCCAGATTCTTTTCCTTTTTTGAAACCAAATTCCAAAATCTAAACAGTTCGCTGGGTGAATCGGATCTCCAATGCCACAACAACAATTAGGTGTATTTTGAATATTTAACTTGCAGAATACACCAATGCCTTATATAACATTCCCATGAATCTCATCGACAGAACAATTGAACCGATTGCAAAATCACTTGCCGGGCAATACCCTGTGCTCACCATCACAGGTCCGAGGCAAAGCGGAAAAACCACCCTGTGCAAAAAAATATTTTCAGACAAACCATATGTCAATCTGGAATTTCCTGACACCCGACAATTTGCCATTGATGACCCGAGAAGTTTTTTAGCCCAATTTCCGGATGGTGCCGTGCTGGATGAAATTCAAAGAGCGCCGGATCTGGTTTCCTATATTCAACCCCTGGTAGATGAAAACCAGCGAGAAGGACAGTTTATTCTTACCGGCAGCCAGCAGTTTGAAATCAGTAACACCATCAACCAGTCGCTTGCAGGCCGGACTGCCCTGATCAAGCTGCTGCCTTTCTGCCTTGAAGAAATTCAGTCGGGCTTTTCATTGCCTGCCATTGACCGCCTGCTGTATCAGGGCTTTTACCCGCGAATCTGGGATAAAAACCTGGAACCGAATCAGGCCCTTGGCAATTATTTTGAAGCCTATGTTGAAAGAGATCTTCGGCAACTGACAACGATTAAAAACCTAAGCCTGTTTCAGCGTTTCATAAAACTTTGCGCCGGGCGTGTGGGGCAGCTTTTAAACATGAACAGCCTGGCCAATGATACCGGGATATCTCACACCACAGCCCGAAGCTGGCTCTCAATACTTGAAGCGAGCTATATCATATTTTTTCTGCAACCCTACCATGTAAATATTTCAAAACGGCTGGTCAAATCCCCTAAACTGTATTTTTACGATATCGGCTTGGCATCATATCTGTTAAACATCCAGAATGAAACGCAGATTACGCGGGACCCTCTTTACGGACATCTGTTTGAAAACATGGTGGTCGCTGAGGCCTTGAAGTATCGATTCAATCATGGCAGACACAGCAATCTTTATTTTTACCGCGACAGCAAAGGCAATGAAGTTGATCTTTTACTTGTTAATGGCCCGGACATTTTTCCTGTTGAAATAAAAGCAGGCATGACCATTACACGCGATTATTTTAAAGGGCTGAAGCATTTTACAGCACTATTTAAAGATAAGATGCCGGGTGGCAGCGGTCTTGTATATGCTGGGAATGAATCTCAGAGAAGAGAAGATGTCTCAATTGAGCCATTCTATAATCTGGCTCAGCTATTTTGTGAAAGGGGTTAAGTCTACTCTTGATCCTTAGTGCAATTCCAACAATCAACATGCACCGGGTTTCACCGGTGATGTTCAAAGTTCATCGACTTCTATACCAAGGATTTCTCCATCTCCTGATCCAGTTATGGACTTGCGTTTATTCGAATTGGCTGCGGATGCTTATAGGAGGCGAGGTACTCCAAAGTTATTTCTGGATTCGCAGACGCTAACCAACAAACAGAAAGCTGAATTGTACGATAAAGTGATCCTATCAGAACGAGGGAGACCAGCAAAGAATAATCCATATAGATGATACAATTTAAAATGATACAATTGAGATCATATTCTAACCATGGTATGGTTGGTTTATAAAATGCATTAAGAACTTTTAGAGATTGGAGCCTGCGAGAGGAAATTATGGGCAAAAAAGATATCATAGAAATTTTACGTAAATATAAAAATGAAGTTGCGAATCAATATAATATCCTGACCATTGGCGTTTTTGGTTCTGTTGCTCGTGATGAATCAGGAGATGAGAGTGATGTCGACATAGTGATCCGTATTTCTGAACCTGATTTTTTCATGCTGGCGGGAATAAAGGAAGATTTAGAAAAAAGACTTAACAAATCTATTGATATTGTAACTTATACAGACTCGATGAACCCTTTCTTAAAAAACAGGATAGACCAAGAGGCGGTGTATGCCTGATAATGAACTGATATTGGAAATTCTTCACCAAATCGAAGATGCTGCCAAAAAGGTTGTTGTGCGATTTCAGGTGATTAAAAATCCAAATGATTTTACTGATACTGCCTCTGGGATAGAAAAAATGGATGCTATCTGCATGATGCTTATCGTTATCGGGGAGTCTTTAAAAAATCTTGATAAAGTTACTGAAGAAAAACTGCTATCGCGCTATCCAGAAGTTGACTGGAAAAAAGCAAAAGGGATGAGGGATATTATCACACACCACTATGCCAATATTAATGCTGAAACAGTGTTTTTCACATGCAAAAGAAAAATCCCCTTACTTCTGGATACTATCCAAAGAATTAGCAACGAGTTGAAAGCCTAATTTTTTATATCACCATAAAATTTCCGGATTAATAAACAACCTATATTCTCAACAATGAAAATGCTGACGGATAAACCGCAGATTTTCACGTTCCCGGCGCCTGCAACAGAAAACTCTAAAAACAACAAAGCTCAATAACCTAAAAATTACTTGACAAAAAAACCTAAAAACAATAGAACTTAATAACCTAAAAACAACACATAACATATAGGTCAACAGTGCCGACATTACAAGATAAACTTGCAGAATCCCTCGCTGTTCTCAAAAAACTACAGGACGAAGGTATTGTTGCAATCCAAACAAAAAACATGACACGAACTCACCGAGAACGTCTTTTAAAAAATGGCTTCATCAAAGAAGTGATGAAAGGATGGTATATTCCAACTCGGTCTGAAGAGCCTGCTGGAGAGAGTACGGCATGGTATGCGTCATTTTGGGGCTTTTGTGGTGATTATCTTAAATCAAGGTTTGGCAGTCAATGGTGTCTTTCCCCTGAACAGTCATTGTGCATTCATAGCGGGAATTGGAACGTACCGAATCAACTTCTTGTCCGAGCAAACAAGGGAGGGAACAAGCCCATATCTTTAATTCATGGAACGTCGATTATGGATGTTCGCCTGAACCTGCCGGACAAGAACGATATCGAAATCAAGAAAAGCATACGAATTATGACCCTGCCCACTGCTCTGATTTCATGTGCTCCAGGCTATTATTCAAATAATGAGATAGAGGCTCGTGCGGCTCTGTCCATGATCTCTGATGCTTCCGAAATTTTGCACAAGCTGCTTGAAGGTGGGCATAGCACTGTAGCTGGAAGGCTTGCAGGCGCTTTCCGAAATATTGGGAAAAATGTTATTGCTGATAATATCATTGATGCGATGAGAGCTGCCGGATACAGCATCACGGAAAATGATCCATTCGAAGAAAAACCCGTCATCATTTTTAACGAGCGCGAGCTTTCTCCATATGTCAACCGGATGCGGATGCACTGGGCAGATATGCGAGGTGTTGTCCTTAAAATTTTTCCGCCAGCGCCCCCATTACACCACACTACCGACGAATATCTTAAACAGGTCGATGAAATATATTTGACCGATGCCTATCATTCCCTATCCATTGAAGGGTATCGGGTCAGTGAGGTGCTGATTGAACGTGTTCGTTCAGGGATTTGGGATCCGGAAACCAACCGTAAAGATAAAGAATACGCAGATGCATTGGCTGCCCGTGGTTACTGGCAGGCTTTTCAAGCTGTGAAGAAAAGCTTGAAAAAAGTTTTGGATAAAAACTCACCGGGTGAGGTGGCAAGCAATGATCATTCTATATGGTACAGAGAATTATTTGCCCCAAGTGTAAGCGCTGGTCTTATAGGAGCATCTGACCTTGCCGGTTACCGAAACCAACCTGTCTATATCCGAAAATCAAGGCATGTACCACCCCGCCACGAAGCCGTGCGTGACCTCATGCCTGCGTTTTTTTCTCTTTTAAAAGATGAAGAAGATCCAGCTGTAAAATCTGTTTTAGGCCACTTTTTCTTTGTATATATTCACCCTTACATTGATGGAAATGGCCGAATGGGAAGATTTCTGATGAATGTCATGCTGGCTGGTGGCGGCTACCCATGGACAGTCATTCCACTTGAAACCCGCAATGATTATATGGCCACATTGGAAGAGGCCAGCGTAAGAAAAAATATAGAACCGTTTTCCAGGTTCTTAGCTGAACTTGTTCAAAAAGAATAACGAATGTTCAACAATCCAAATCAACCGGGCGAGCCGGTTATTTGGGGTGTTACGGGGGCAGCACCACGATTACATATGGAGTTAGGAT
>CAYWGN010000326.1:0-4893 GCA_964457495.1 uncultured Desulfobacula sp. | reverse complement strand
TGAACTGTGAATGGTTACGTCTGCTTTAACTTTTCGACAGGAAAATCTGATCCTTTGGGGAAAATTTTTCCCATTCGAGCGGATCTTTTGTAAGAGTAGTCGAATTTTGTACTATAAACTTCCTTCTTTGAGTTTTCAACTTTGCCCCCGATACCGTTCATTGACTGAATAAACAAAGGCCAGTATTTCAGCAACAACCTTATAAAGTTCAGGAGAGATCTCTTCATCGATATCAAGCCGGCTCAGGATCTGTGCCAGCGCCGGATCCTCTTTTATCGGCACCCCATGTTTTTTTGCGAGTTCTATAATCTTTTCAGCAGTGGAACCACATCCCCTGGCAGTAACCCTTGGCGCCAGATTTTTTTCCCTGTCATATTCTATGGCAGCGGCAATAATTGTCTTTTTTTTATCTTTGTTCATAACTCCTATAATCTCACGCTATAATATCTATACTTTCCAGAGAAAACAGATTTTGAAACTCGCGTTCACTCTTTATCTTTAAATTATCCTTCTCTGTCACACACTTAAGGCAATCTATGCCATATCCCAAGGCCATAAGTCTTTCGCCTAGCTCTACTAAAAAAGGTCTGATAAAATCGCATACATTTTCATCCTCACATTTCAATACACAGTCTATTTTCTTAGCTTCAATTTTCGCATCGACAACAATGTCACCCAGGACGTCCATATTCAGCAAAAACAGAACCCTCTTATCTCCCTGGCTGCCTTTGCCTTTTGAATTTTGATCTCTAAATTTCACAAATATCTCGGCCAGGCCCAGATTCTCAGGAAACAGCAGAGGAATTTGAAACATATATTTACCTTCATTTTCCTGAAACATATAATTTATCACCTGATGAGAATCAATTGTCTTTAAAGAAGAACTGATAAACCCTGCAAGTTTTTCCGCTGCAGGAAGATTTCTGGTTTCCATCAACGTCTGAAGCCTGCCAGACAGCCTTATCAAGATTCCCTTCAGATTTTGAGAGACATTCCTTATATTAATCGTTCTGTCGGATTTTCTTTTCAGCGCCTCTCCCAGTCCATTCTCCATCAAGTAGCCGAATTTGTGAACAAAATCTCTAAGAAAGAGAGGATTTTTTAGACTTTCCCTGGAAAATATCAGAGATTTTAATATGCTTTGTATATTCTTGACATCTTTCTCTCCGAGATAGGTTGCAAGCTCCCCTAAATTTTTAAGACTGAATCTGTCAATCCCCTCTGTGACAAACTCCAAAAGGGCCTTTGGGTTTGAGCGGTAAAATCTCAAACAATCCACCACCCTGGAATTTTGCGATATTTTATTCTGAACAATATGAAGAATTACCTTGGGATGCAATTGCTCCACCCTTACCGCAATCTTTTCGCCTTTCCTGAGCACCAACTCAGAATTTGCCATAACTCTATAATTTTTCAATAGAATCAGGTTTTTCCCGTAGCGAGAGTTTTCCAGAATTTTTGCATCCACCACTTCGCCAACGGAAAGTGGGGGCAAAAATTCTGCTTTTTTTTGAACTTGTAACAGAGAATTTAATTTATGAGATATTATTGCTGGGGGCAGAATTTTCATTTTTTTGTCGATGGAGATTTAAAATAAGACATGTTTCTCCTTCAGTTAAATTCAACTTATCGGCTATCTCTTTTTCAGTCAGACCCTGGCTGGCCATTGTTATAACATCTTCATATTTCTTCTTGCGGCTTGAATCTACAGGCTTCCGATCTTCTGACTCAGTGTCAGTCTCTTTTATAAGAGCCCTCAATCGCGCCTCTTTTTCATCCAGGACATATCCGATCCCTTTAACTTCCTTCAAGGCCTGGAAAAGATAATCCGTAGAACGACGTGAGTCTTCAATCAACTTTCTGAATTCAGAGAAAGTTTCTGTGTCTAGTGCAGGGGGTCTCTTTTTTATTTCTCTGTTTGCCAACCAGATAAGAAATATAATGGCAAGGCACAGCACTATATCGGCAAGGATTTGAAATCCCAAAATAAATTCAATTGTCATTTCATACTCTTATATCTATTTTTCCCAAGGGCTCATCAACAGACAGGTCACCAGCAGCAGCATCCTGTTTTTTCCTTTTTGCCATGTTCTTTTTCTTTTCCCTTTTTTCCCGCTCCTCTTCTTCCTTGATCATAAGCCGCTCAGCTTCTTCAAGGTTGTTAACTTTTTCCCTCAGCTCCCTCTTTTCTTCGGCCAGCTGACCTTGAAAATGCTTCTGCTGGACATCAGCCTGCTGTTGTTGAACCTGCTGAACACGTTCAACTGCATTGGATTGCAATAATATCTGCTGTACATCAAGTGATCTTACCATGACTTTCTGTGCTCCCTTTTTGAAAGATTATAGCTGGATAATTCAAACGATCATCCACAACCCCTCATCTACCTTATCGTCACGAGCCATAAAAATCCTTAATCTAACTACTCGGGTGGATAAAAGGTATCCTTATGGAAATAATATTAAAACCTGACTCATGTGCAATCTGAAAAAAAGCCCCGTTCTTCTCCAGAAGAGACAGCGCATAGAACAATCCTTTCTCTCCATCCGGATCATGAAGGAAGCTACCGGTTGAATTCAAATTTTCAAGTCTTTCTTTTCTTCCGACAATGGGCATCCCAGTGTCCTCAATTTTAACGCATACATGTGAATCATCATGGCTTGTGGAGATAACAAACTTCTTAACTTCACTGTCTTTCATGGAATTCAATGAATGTCTGATTATCGCCGACAGAGAAATGGAATAATCGGCTTTTATTCCTGACACTTCCGGAATCTTCCTGTCCAATATCAGGCTCTTTTTAATATTATACTTAAAATCAGGGTAAAATTGAAAAAACGCTATTTCAGCCTCTATAAGCTCGGACAGATTGATTTTTTGTAAATCAGTGTCACACAGCCTCTGAAATTTTCCTGCCACATCATTGAACAGGCCAAAAAGTCTGTCCGCTTCTTTTGCAATCAAGCCAGCGTCATCACTTATTTTTTTGCAGCCTTCCAGGATCTCGTCATCTATCTTATTGGCATTATTTATAATCAGTTCAAGATTCTCCCTTGCTCTCTCCTCCAAAAGGTCAGAACGGCCTAAAATCCCATTTAAGGGGCTGGCAAAGTTGTGAAGAATGCCCGGGATAAGCTCCCCAAAGGTCAATTCAAACTTTTCCCCCGGTTCCTTAAAAATTTTTCTCTTCATCCTTCTGATCTTCCATTCATTTTTCACCTGATTCCCCCGGCTCACTTATTTTTACAACAAAAGAAATTTGATAAAATACACTTTTTTTATTGTTTCAGCACCCATAAAATTATTCAATCTGATTTTAATTGCGTTTTTAATTACTTCTTTTAATCCTTTTTCGATTTTAGGCAAACCCGACAGCTCTTTCAATGTCTTATATATGCTCTTTCTCAGCTCAATCCTCTCTTTTGAAAACCCCATTCCTTGATTCAGTTCAATAACCAAATTACAAAGCAGGATTCTGTTTTTCCCGATAGCGCCTTGTTCATCACGAAAGACAGGTTCGCGATAATCTTTCAAATAAACAATAAAATCATCAAAACATTCAAACCCTTTTTCACATAACTTCTGACTTCTGACTTCTGAGTTCTGACTAAGGCCATTTTCGGCCGGCTCGCAGAATACGTTGTCACCTGCAAACACCCCAATGCACAGACATACTGCCAGCAGTGCCTTTTTGTAATACCTAATGGTAACCTGGCTATGCAACTTCATATCTCAATTCTCTCAAACTGGCCTTTAATCTTAGTATTGCCTGGGAGTGGATCTGACAAATCCTTGATTCTGTCAATTCTATGGTTACCCCTATCTCCTTTAATGTCAACTCCTCATAATAATAAAGGGACAAAACCAGTCTCTCTTTTTCAGGCAAAGAATCTATTGCATTCTTCAATGTCTCTTTGAGTTCCCTGCGGTCGAGCAGGAAAAAAGGATTGTTCTGGTTAATTTTCTCCAACACCTCATACCGGCCGTGTTTTTCACAATAACCCCGGGGTAAATCGTCATTGCTCAGTATGCAGACACTCCTTGCTTCATCAAGAAGTTTATAATACTTTTCAAGGGATATGCCAAGATGATCTGAAACCTCATCATCTGTTGGATGACGTCCAAGCTCATTCTGTAATGCCACAAATGCCTCCTCCAGTATTGTCTCTTTGTTTCTCACTGATCTGGGCACAACATCTCTTGACCTCAATTCATCCAGTACTGCCCCCCGAATCCTGAATCCTGCGTACGTTTCAAACCGTACATTCCTCGTTTCATCAAACTTCTCCAGGGCCGACATCAATCCCATTACACCGACATTGATCAAATCATCTTTACCCATGTAATCTGGAAGTCTCAAGGCAATCCTCCCGACAATATTTTTGACAAGAGGCACATATTTCATTATCAGTTCCTCGCGCTCTTTTTTGTCAGTCATTTTTTTCAATGATAGGCCTGCCAAAAAATTTAATGGTGCTGTTCTCATAATCGTTCGGCTCCTTTCGGCACAGCTCTTTAACAATTCTGGACATGCTTTTGATAGCCTTTGAATCAGGAAAGGCTTCTGCCAGTAGTCTTTGTTTTTTTACCGCCTTTGAAACATTCTGATCATATGGAATATAACCCAGATACTCAATTGGAAGATCAAGAAAATGATTTGTCGCATTGCTCAATCTCTTGTAAACCTCTCCTGCCTCATTTGAATCACCGGCCATGTTGACAAGCAGTGCAAATCGCCTTATAGCGTAACCCTGATAAAGCACTTTGATTACGGCATAGGCATCTGTCAAAGATGTAGGCTCAGGTGATGCAACCACAATAATTTCCCCGGCTACCATATTAAAATACAGGACATTGTCGGCAATTCCAGCAGCTGTGTCGATAAGCATAAAATC
>CAYWGN010000325.1:0-4969 GCA_964457495.1 uncultured Desulfobacula sp. | reverse complement strand
CGCTATTTCTGCTCAATTTATTTCATTTGAGGTCCTTACATTGACAGGAAGCATTTCTAACAATTTATCCAGTGAAGTATATTTTTCGTATCCTGTTAAAAAAAGGCTTTACAAAATCATATAGTAAGCTGTTTTTTATAAACAGCTAATTTTGTGGATAATATTGGAGAACTTACCTTGGCGATGAACCTGGAATTTGAACCGTTTACCTATTGAACGATTAACTGAGAATGGCCCGGGATTTGCCTAAAACTTCGCTTAAAACTTTTGCTGGGGCTTTCACCGCAAATAGTAATCCCTGTTCTTTAAAATCAATCATTTTGATTTGTTGACAGAGAACAACACCCTTAATCTTAATATCAGGATCATTTAAGACCGTTTCAAAGGCATGACCGCGTACTCGGCTTGAGATTGGTGCTGCCAGGGCCAAACCAAATACTTTATTGAAATCAACTGGGGAAAGAATCAAAGCTGGTCTTTTCCCTTTTTGTTCATGGCCGGCGGCTGGATCAAAGTTGGTCCATACGATATCACCACGCCTGGGAATATACATTACCATTCCTTTCCAACCGGTTCAGCGTTTAACCAGGCTTTGTCCTTTTCGTCAAGTCTTACTGTCTTTTCAGGGCACTGCTTTAATAAATCGGCAAGGCTATATACGGGATCTTCAACTACCGGCGTGATAATGATCCTTCCGTTTTCGGCCTCAATAGATACTTTTTGATCAACATCGATTCCAGTTGCCTTTGCAATAGGCATTGGGATCCTTGCCGCCAGACTATTACCCCATTTCTTAATTACCATTTCCATGATACTTCCTTTTTGTTTATACATTGTTTATATAAAAATAACATCACCAACTATGCGTGTCAACAAAGTTTATACATCGCGGGATATTTGCCATAAGAATCATATTTTCTAACCAATGTGCGCCAACCCGTTCCGATCCAGGTAATCTTAGAATTTGTTGCCATATCCATCCAGCGGACGTAAGGCGATCACCCTGGAACGGGTTATACAAAATTACATAGTATTTTTTTCTTCAAACACTGGAATCTTTTCAAAAAAAAGGGTAATAATAATGCTTTAAGATGACATATTTACAGGATCATCAATCTTTTTTGGATTGAGAAGGGAGAGGACAATGAAAAAAGTTGGAATTGTTGGTTGGCGTGGAATGGTTGGGTCAGTACTCATGGAGAGAATGATAAAGGAAAATGATTTCAAGCTATTTGCTCCTCTTTTTTTCACAACCTCCCAGGCAGGACAAGCTGCACCGGATGTGGGCATTGATGTGCCTCCACTGATTGATGCATATGATATAGACAGCCTTTTAGACATGGATATTATCCTGTCCTGTCAAGGTGGGTCATACACTGAAGTTGTCCGGCCTATGCTTGCCGAAAAAAACTGGGATGGATACTGGATTGATGCTGCTTCAACTTTGAGAATGGATGATAAAAGTATTATTGTATTGGATCCTGTAAACCGCAAGGTCATTGATAATGCTTTGTCCGACGGCATTAAAAATTATATTGGCGGTAATTGTACTGTATCCCTAATGGTCATGGCTCTGGGTGGATTGTTTGAAAACGATCTGATAGAATGGTTAACCACCATGACATACCAGGCAGCCTCCGGGGCCGGTGCCAAAAATATGGAAGAACTTGTGGCCCAGATGCAGATTATCGGCAAAATGGCTGCTCCTGTTCTTGAGAACCCGGTATCTGCTATTCTGGATCTGGATAAGAATGTCATCAATACCATGAGATCCCCGGCTTTTCCCGTTCAAAACTGGGCTGTTCCTCTTGCAGCAAGCCTGATCCCATGGGTTGACAAGGCAATGGATAATGGTCAGACAAGGGAAGAATGGAAAGGATTTGTTGAAACCAATAAAATCCTTGGAAGGTCTGACAACCCGATCCCCATTGATGGCCAATGCGTCAGAGTGGGTTCCATGAGATGCCACAGCCAGGCCTTTACCATCAAATTAAAAAAAGATGTCCCGCTCAATGAAATTGAAGCTATGCTGGCTGAGAATAACGCCTGGGTTAAAGTGGTTCCCAATTTAAAGGAAGAGACCATTAAAGAATTGACACCTGCTGCAGTGACCGGAACGTTGACTGTTCCTGTGGGGCGGATCAGAAAAATGAATCTTGGAAACAATTTTCTCACGGCTTTTTCAGTGGGGGATCAATTGCTCTGGGGTGCGGCTGAACCGCTTCGCCGAATTCTGAATATCATTCTTTAAGCTGTTATTGCTTTAAGGCATATTTTCTTTCAAGGAAGGCAACAGATCGTGAAAAGGGGAATGTCAGAATAAAATAAAGAATCGTGATGGTGATCCAGATTTCAAATGTCAGAAAAGTTGCAGCCATCAGTTCCATCCCCTGAAAGGTCAGTTCCTGGATTGAAATAACAGATACAATAGCAGAGTCTTTTATGGTGGATATGAACTGCCCTGCAAGGGGAAATGCCACCTTTCTGAAGGTCTGGGGCAAAATCACGAGCAAAAATGTCTTTTGCCTTGACAAGCCAATGGACCATGAGGCCTCCCATTGACCCTGGGGTATGGAAACAATCCCTCCCCGGATAATCTCTGATACATAAGCACCTTCATAAATGCCCAGGGCAATAATCGCTGAGATAAAAGAATTGATCTGATCAGGCCTGGCAAACAAAAAGCCTGTGATCTGTTGAATCGTATTGGAGCTGCTCCTTAGCCATCTATCCAGATAAAGTGCATCCAAAAACTGGCTTGATACAAAATAATAAAAAATAATGACCAGCACTAAGGATGGAATGTTCCGAATGGTTTCCACATAGGTCCTGCTTACAAATCGCTGCTCAAATGATCCTTTTGCACCCATGACTCCGGATATGGTCCCCAGAAAAAATCCTATAAGCGTTGACCAGATACTGAGTTTAATTGTTGTGAAAAAACCTATTATCAGGATATTGGGTTTCAGATTTCCTGTGACTGGATCTAAAAAAAAGAAATAAGAGGGAATTGCCTCCCATTCCCATTTATAGTCAAGAACCTGATTCATCCTTGAAAAAAATAAAAATATGGCAGCAATAATGACAATAATCACTGCCATATCAATGAAGGTAAATTTTAAGGATTTTTTATTTAACAAGGTCTTCCCAGTCTTTTGATCCAAACCAGTATGCTTTTTTCTCCTGTAAAAACCCCTGGGCATGCATGTTCAAAATCCAGTTGTTAAAATAATTGAGTGCATCATGGTCTCCTTTTTTAAGGGCAAACCCAATGGGCTCTTTGGTAAAATTTTCCTTGATGGGAACAAATAATTTATCTGGATATTTGAGTGCGTGGAATACGGGCATGGGAGCAGAAGAGACCACGGCATGGACCCGCCCCAGGTTTAACTCCTGGAGTGCCTGGCTCTCGTTTTCAAACAACTTTAAGATTGCATTGGGCATATGTTTTCTGGCTGCCTGTTCTGCTGTTGTACCCATGCGAACGGCAATACTGACATCCTTTTCATTAAAATCTGCCAGAGATGAAAAGCCTTTTGCCCTGTCTTTGTGGGCAACCATTGACATGCCAGAGTAGTCATAGGGGATAGTGAAATTCACTTTTAAATTCCGATTCGGGGTAATCCCCATTCCGCCAATAATCACATCAAACTTACCCGTTAAAAGAGCCGGGATAATGCCTGACCATGCAGTGGGAACAAACTCTATTTTAACGCCCATATCCTGGGCCAGTTTTTTGGCAACATCTATTTCAAATCCTGTTAAGTTGCCTTGTTTATCTTTCATGGCCCAGGGCACGAATGTGGACATCCCCACCCTTATAAACCCTTGTTTCTGAATCTTTTCAATAACACTCTCCTGGGCAGACAATATACCGGCCATCAATAAGAAAAACATCACACTTAAGCATAAAATTTTTTTCATTTTTTTATCTCCTTTCTCAATTCCCTACCAACCTTATTGGTTGATAAATTTAAGTTGGTTTTCAAATCGCCTGATTATAAAAGAAAGACTGGCTGTAATGGCAAGGTAACATAATGCCACAGCAAACCAGATTTCAAAAGTTAAAAATGTTTCAGAAACAATTCTCTGACCCTGCATGGTCAGGTCATAGATGGAAATCGTACTGACCAGTGCTGAATCTTTTATTAATGATACACTTTGACCGGCAAGCATGGGAAGGGTCTGCCTCAGCATCTGGGGAATGATCACTTTGATGTAAATAACCGGGACAGACATTCCAATGCTCTGGGCAGCCTCAAATTGTCCCTTTGGAACATTAATTATACCGGAACGGATAATCTCTGAAGAATAAGCACCCTCAAACAGACTTAGAGCAATAACTGCGGAAGTAAAAGCCGGGATATTAAATACCGGCGATATTACAAAATAAATTAAAAATATCTGGATAAGCAGCGGGGTATTCCGTATGGTTTCAACATAGAGCCATGATATAGATTTAAGCATGGGCGAAGAAGACAACCTTGCAAAGGCAGACAAAAACCCGAGGATGAAAGAAAGCACAAGACTAATGGAAGAAATTTTAAGGGTAATTAAAAGACCTTCCAACAGCAGGCCCTTGGTAAATTCACCATTTTCAAAGACAAACAAATAAGGCTTTATCCTGTACCATTGCCAGTTATATTCAAGATTTCGGTATCCGATAATGAAAATAATGACAATAAAAAAAATGAATAAAAAAGGCTTTAGGCCCTTGTTCACAAGTTTCATTGATTGACCTTTGTCTTTTTAATAAGAACAAAAGATAACATGTAATAAAAAAACCTGCCACCTTAAATCTTGAAGACGACAGGTTTTTTTAAGGGCAACACTTTTTTCGTGCCCTTATTCTTCATCTGGCTAACCAGGTTTTCGGATTCAAAAGATGGGGCAGTTTTTATTTCAGGAAAGCCTTGTTTTAATAATATTTTTGTATTTATATGACTACAAAAATGTTATTAATTATATT
>CAYWGN010000324.1:3076-5007 GCA_964457495.1 uncultured Desulfobacula sp. | reverse complement strand
TAATACTCTTGGACAGAATTTATACTATTTGACAAAGAATTACAATCAATGCCATCAGCCCCAAATCCACCATCTAATTTTTTTATACTGTCCAAGCTAAAACCGGGGTCCGATTTTGACAAAATTTAGCTTTTCATGCCAAAAACACTCTGTGGTGCCATTTTTTGAGCGCAGCTATTCTGTTGGGTGAGATATCTGTATTCCGGGGTGTTTTTGTGAAATAAAGCTGTTCTGTCAGAACCAGCGCTTTCGTTTGAAATAGTAAAGCAATCCGCCTGCAACAAGGATCAAGATTGCCCAGAAGATGAAGTAACTGTACTTATAGTGCAGTTCGGGCAAATACTCAAAATTAGTCCCGTAAATACCAGCTATGAATGTAAGTGGAATGAATATGGCGGCAAAAATGGTTAAAACTTTCATGATATCATTCATCTTATTTGCCATGACAGAGTTATGAATGTTCAGCTGATCCGTTAACAGATCCCGATAGGTGTCAATGGCTTCTGTTGCATGGCTTATAAGATCCTTAAGGTCCTTTAAAAATGGGAGGGTCGAATCATGGAACAGATTGCTGTCAAGCTTTAACAGCGAAAGAATGGCCTCTCTGGCGGGTCGGATGGATTTGCTCAGATAATTAATTTCCCGTTTGAATGTGTTGATTTTTTCCATGACACCAGTGTCATCACCTGTAAGTATAATTTCCTCAAGATCTTCAATTTTCTCTCCAATCTGCTCGATAACGTAGATGTAATTATCCACGACTGTGTCCAGGAGTGCATAAGCAAGATAGTCTGTTCCAGATCCTCTAAGACGGGATTTTTGTTTTCTGATTCTCTCTCTGACAGGGTTAAAGACATCCCCGGTTTGTTCCTGAAACGTCAGTAGAAAGTTGTCTCCCAGAATTAAACTCAATTGCTCAGTGACGATCATTTCGGTTTCCACATCAAACCGGATCATTTTTAGTACAATGAAAATATATTCATCAAATTCTTCGATTTTAGGTCTCTGGCCGGTGTTCAGAATATCTTCCATTACAAGTGGGTGCATTTCAAATATATGGCCCACCTCTTTAATCCTTTCAATGTCATGCAGACCGTTAATATTCAGCCAGGTAACCGTTTGTGTTTTCCTAAAATGTGATCCATCTTTTATATTTGATAATTCCTGTTCGGTCAGATTCACAGAATCATAATCAATCACGCGTGTCAGCATTTTGTCCATTTTCTGCTTTCCGATAAAGATCAGTGCTCCGGGACTTTGCCCTTTGCTCGCAGACTGATTTTTTAAGAAACGTGCCATAAAACCCTCCTCTGTATCAGGTAATTATTATCCGATTGATCAATTTGCTTGTTTAAACCTTTTAAATAAAAAGTAAAGTTTCAGAATATTTTTATTATGCTATCATCTGTCATAGTGTAAATCAAACAACTAATTTTTTTGTTCAGTTCTTTAAAATGATTTTATTTTGGAGTTAAACAACCAGCAACTGAAAGGCTTAATAAATAGGTGCCATTTTGGAATCATCGTGAAAAACATCTGGAAAAGCCGGTTTTGCACCAGGAACACTGGTTCATGTTGGAGAAAAAAAAATTGAATCATTTTTTAAAAAGATAGAGGACCACCGCCATCATAACCGGCTCCATAAATTGATAGATGTTATCATTATCGCAATTTGTGGGGTGGTTGCCGGTGGAGAGTGGTATGTGAGGGCCCAGGGCCAGACTTTTTCCCAGATTATCAACAGCCCCCAGCAACTTGCTGACATCTTTATCAAAGGATTTGAAACTATTGGGCAGGATCTTCTCTGGACAGGTGCCGGCCTGCTCAATTACCCAATACATTTTTTAGGTTGTCCCATTGTCGATGATACCCCGGCATCTCCAATGCTGTCCGGAACAGTCATCTCCAGCCTGGACGAACTTTCCGGCCTG
>CAYWGN010000324.1:0-2976 GCA_964457495.1 uncultured Desulfobacula sp. | reverse complement strand
GGAGATACCACCCGGATACTTGAAGATATTCTGATCATCCGACCGGATTGTTACAGCCTCGAATCCAAGGTGGATTTAGGTGAAGCCCGCAGGGTACTTGGCAAAAAAGTATGTGTTCTTGGTAATGTTTCTCCAACCGGCCCTTTTTTAAACGGCAAGCCCGAAGAGGTCTGTTGCGAGGTTCGCCAATGCCTGGCGGCATGGGGTGAACCCGTGGGTTACATCCTGACCGTTGGTTGCGACTTTCCCAACACTGTTCCCCTGGAAAACATCAAAGCCCTGATGTCCTTTCAACAATGATTTTTATTATGCCTTATAATAAGTATCCAGGTATTTTTTCAGGATGTCACTGACAATTCCCCTGGCAGGAAGTGTTGCAGCCATGCCATAAACAGGAGCCATGCCTTTTTTTGTGTCTGGTGTTGTTTTTACTTTTTCAACCGCCTGTTTTAAGTCATCAATAAACCTTTGGCAAACCCCTTCCCTTGTATGCAGCAAGGTAATGGCGATATGAACACAGGAGGGCTTGTGAAGGCCGTTGAGGCTCCATCCTTTTTGGGTCATCTCGTCAAGCACCCTGTAAATGTTAAGCTTTTTTGCGCCAAAAGCAATCACCCACAAGGGTTTCCCCAGAATATACAGTTCCGGGATATCGCAAATTCCCTGTTTGATTTTATCTGCAGCTTCCATTATTTTCCGGGTGGCATCCATATATCCTTTTTCACCAATGGATAAAAGTGATGCCCAGCAGGCAGCGCTCAATGCTCCTGGTCTGCTTCCTGCAAATGTAGGAGAAAAATAAAGGCCCCCTGGCCAGTCCGTGGCCGTGTAGTATTGGAAATGCCGGAGCTCTTCACCCCGATACATGATAACAGAGGTGCCTTTGGCAGCATATCCATATTTATGTGTATCTGCTGACATGGAAGTGACTCCTTTAAGTCTGAAATCAAATAAGGGCACATCAAAGCCTAATTTTTCAGCAAAGGGCAGCACAAAGCCGCCAAGGCATGCATCCGTGTGAAAGCCGATATGGTTTTCCAAAGCAATTTCTGACATTTCTTCTATGGGATCAATGGTTCCATGGGGAAAGGATGGTGCAGAACCCACAATGGCAATGGTGTTTTTGTTGACGGCTTTTTTAACCTGGCTGATATCAGCCTGAAAATATTCATTGACGGAAATATGTCGCATTTTGATATTAAAATACTGGCAGGCCTTGTCAAAGGCAGCATGGGCCGTTATTGGAACAATGAGTTCCGGCTTTTTTATGTTTTGTTTAACCCTGGCAAAATCCCTATAGGTTTTCATGGCAAGAAGGATGCTTTCTGTTCCGCCGGAAGTCACCGTGCCGCAGATGGGATCATCAGTCTTTTTTGAAGACAGCATAGAGGCTGTCATTTCAATGATTTCCGCTTCAAACTTTGAAGCACTGGGCCAGAGGTCGGAGTGTAAAGGATTGGTTTGAGATGTGATGGCATAGACCTTGTTTAAAAATTCAATATGCTCCTTATTGCCATGGTATACTGCTCCTGAGACATAACCCTGTTTCCATTTATCTTCTTCCCTGGTATTCATTTCAAGGATCTGGGCAAGAATTTCATCTCTTTTAAGTGGTGTCCCGGGAAGATGGGTGTGGGATTGGAAAGTGTCTTTATAGGGTTTTAAAGAGATTTCAAGATCTTTCATTACCCCATTGATTTCGTTGTTGATTTTGTTTTTCACATAGGGTATTTTTTTTAAATGCTTTTCAAAAAAGCAGGCAAATTTCTGGGGAATGAGATTAAATAGTTTTTCAATCATTTTTATTTGTTTAACCTTTTATATATATTTTTGTTCTGTTTATAAATGGCCTGAAATTGTTTAAACAATTTTTTATAGAGTGTACGATTTTCTGGATTGGGTTTGAAAATGGCGTCAAATTCCGTTCTTTCAGGGATTTCATTAAATTTAATATATCCCAGGGCAACAGATCCAAGAAGCCCTGCCCCCCTTGCATTGGCCTGGATGGGATCTTTGACCCTTCTGATGGTCCGGTTCAAGATATCAGCGTGAATCTGACACCAGAGATCAGAGTTGGCACCTCCGCCAATGATGTTGATGTTTTTCATTTTCTTTTTAATCAGTTTTTCAACATATTTCAGCAACCATTTGGCATTAAAGGCCACGCCTTCAAACACTGCCCTGACCATATGTGCCCTTGTTGTATTTAAAGACATATTGTGAAATCCCGATCTTATGTAACGGTCTTCAACGGGGGATCTTTCTCCATTCAGCCAGGGGGTGAATATAAGGTTGTCACACCCGGGTGGGATTTTAGCCGCCATTTTATTAAATGCCTTGTGCACATCTTTTACTCTTATATCAGGTGTCAGCTCATCTTCCGGGTAAATGATATTGTCCCTTAAAAAGTTCAGGGCTTCCCCTGCAATATCCTGCTCATTGATCAGAAGATATTTACCCGGGATGGCAGAGGGCATAGCCCCCATATTATGGAAAAGATCTGTTTTTTTATAGGGCAGATGGCACAAAAGCCAGCCTGAAGTACCCACATAAAGATGTCCTGCAAAATCATCAATGGCACCGGAACCAATGGCAGCTGAATGAATATCAGGGGTTCCCATGACTACCCGGGTGGATTCACTGAGACCAAGTTCCTGGGCAATTTCTTTTTTCACAGGACCTATGATATCTGTGGACTGTTTTAATTCAGGCAGTTTTTCTTTTGAAATACCCGCCATTTTTATCAGATCGTCGTGATAGCAGATATTATTGATATCCCTGTTGTCTGTTACCCAGTGCAGCGTAATTGATTCATTGGAGGCAAAAAATTTTCCCGTGAGTTTCAGATTTAAATAATCCTTTGGCTCTAAAAATTTATACGTGTTTTTATAGAGATCTGGAAATATTTTTTTAATAAAAAGAATATGGGCAATGGGGTCTTTGCCGGATCGAAGAGGGATACCACCTGTGAGCTTC
>CAYWGN010000323.1:2772-5056 GCA_964457495.1 uncultured Desulfobacula sp. | reverse complement strand
TAGGCCATCAAAGGAACCTTTGAATCAATGATAATTTTGCGGTTTTCCGGCAGGGTGACCACCATATCAGGACGGATAGACCCTTTACCACCCCCGGATGAAAGTTGTTCTTCAAAATCACAGTACTCGGTCATGCCGGCCAGTTCCGCCACCCGCTTTAAGGTAATTTCCCCCCACCTTCCTCTGACATGGGGAACTCTTAATGCCTTAACAAGATTTCCCGTTTCTATATGAAGAAGGGTCTGATTTCTTCCCATTTCCAAAAGTTTTTCAGTGATGGAACCATAGGCATTTTCCCTGTCTTTTTCCATGATATTGAGGTGGGCTTCATATTGATCAAGGGTCTTTCTTACAGGATCAATGGTTCTTAAAATATCATTTCCCTTGATATCAAAATCTTTTTTGGCTTCTTTCACATAGGAAGAAAAATATTTATCTGCAAACTCCATGAATCTGGTGGAATTATCAAACAGCGCCTCATGGGACAGTGTTTTCAACTTTTTTGAAAAAAATAAAATCCCTGACCTTGCAAGAATACCGCAGACAAGAACTCCCACACAAAAACCGATCCCCAGATATGCCAGATTTTCAAGGGTGACCATATTATTTTGCAGTATATGTCCCGCTTTTGCCCCCTGATTTTGATTTCAAATAGATATCAGATATTCTCATGGCCCTGTCATAGGACTTGCACATGTCATATATGGTTAAGGCCGCAATGGAAACAGCTGTCAAAGCTTCCATTTCCACGCCGGTTTTACCGGTCAGAGACACCTCAGCTTCAATATCAATGGCATGATTTTCAACATCAAAAGAAAAATCAACCCGGGCATGACTTATATTTAAAGGGTGACACATGGGGATCAGGTCCGATGTTTTCTTTGCTGCCATGACACCGGCAATTCTTGCCGCTTCAAGGACATTTCCCTTTTTCACTTTTTCATCCATGATCCTGGCAAGGGTGTTCGCTTCCATAAAAATCCTGCCTGCAACAACGGCGACTCGCCTGGTTTCGGTCTTGTCACTCACATCCACCATTCTAACCCTGCCGTCCTTATCAAGATGTGTAAAATCTGTCATTTTTATTACCTTTTCTTATTTTTTTATATCAATCTTAAACAATTACTTCTAAATTTGAATTCACTTGAAAGGTCAGAATTTTTTCCAAATACAAGGCAAAGAAGAATTTTAACCGAAGGAGTACTAATGTACTTCGAGGATTAAAATTTGCACTTTAACGCAGTAGTTGGAAAAATTATGGTTTTTCAACAAAAAATTGTGTTTTGCTGGTCGCCTGAGCCTTAACCAGGTTCAAGGTGTCAGTCAATGATTCAAGCACATTCTCCCGGATATCCCCGGCAACCAGAAGAAACATCACATCCTCGCCCACGGCAAGTGGTTTTCCTTCGTTAATATGGATCAGAATATCAACAATACCCGGTCTTTTTTTCTGTTCATTGAGGATCTGATCCAGCCTTTTATGATCAACAACAACTTCAAGTCCGGTAACTTCATGGCCTTCCCTGGATGTGGCTCTTACAACTCCATTATGACATAAAATCATCCCTGCCTTATGAAAATCAGGGTGTTGTTTTATCTGGTCCATCATTGTTACAATATCCATATCTCTCTCCTTATTTAGTGCTCCAACAAAAACCGCCAATTTTTGTTCAAACACTATTTATTTTCCTGTTGATTTGCAATCGCTTTAGCTTTTTCAAAATCTTCTGGAGTATTCACATTAAAAATAAACTGCATCTGGGGGTCCAGCATTTTTAATTTGTCCACTGGAATCTCCCTAACTTTTTTTTTTCTGAAAAATTTTTTAATCATAAAAATATTTTTTTTAAGGCTCTCCTCTATCAAAGGTATACAATCCTTTGAATACACGGCAGACAAAGTCTCAAGCCCGTCATCCGTCCGGGGAAGAATTACTTCATACCCAGGTCTTATACTGCCCACAATATACTCGACAACGGATCGTTTGGCAAACGGGGTATCACAGGCCGTCACATAGGCATAGGGATAGGAGGCATAAAAGAGTCCTGCATGAAGACCTGCCAGCGCGCACTTTGCCGGGATAATATCTGTCACCACCGTCATATCCCAGCCTGCAAACTCTTTGGGCTCGTTTACCACTATAATGACCTCTTTAAACAGGCTTGAGAACAATTCATAAATAGTTTCAAGGATCATCTCATCCCCGATCTTTCGAAAGGCTTTTTTTCCCCCTGGAAATCTGCTGTTTTTTCCGCCAGCCAGTATCACACCTGTATAGTCAAAT
>CAYWGN010000323.1:0-2672 GCA_964457495.1 uncultured Desulfobacula sp. | reverse complement strand
CTCAAACTTAAAATCTCAAACTTAAAATCAAGGTGTTGCCCGCTATAAAAAAAAATGATAAAGATTCTAAGACTATAATAAATCAAGGGAAGGCGGTTATATGAAAAAGAAAAAAACCATCCTGAATGATCAGGATTTCAAACGGATCATCACAAGGATGTCCCACGAGATCATAGAAAAACACAAAGGGACTAAAAACCTTGCCCTTGTCGGAATCCAGACACGGGGTGATTTTCTTGCAAAAAGGCTGGCAGATCAAATCCAGAAAATAGAAGCTGTAACCCTTCCCGTTGGCAGCATGGATATCAACATGTACAGGGATGACTGGACAAAAATCAGCCACCAGCCCATTGTACGACCCTCCAATATTCCTTTCTCCATGGACGACATGGACATTATCCTTGTGGATGATGTGCTGTTTACAGGGCGAACCATCAGGGCCGCCATGGATGCTTTAATGGATTTTGGCAGGCCTTCCCGCATTGAGCTTGCCATCCTGATAGACCGGGGACACAGGGAGCTTCCCATACAGGCGGATTACATAGGCTTATCCAGAGACACTGAACATCAGGACATGATCAACGTCATGGTGGCTGAACATGACAAACAAGATATGGTTTACATAGAACAGGATACAATATGAGTACACTTTTACACAAACAAAACCTGCCACAGGACATTAAAATTGCAGTGATTTCAGTCTCAACAACAAGGGGACTGGCTGAAGACAAATCCGGTGCCTGGATAAAAAAACAGGCAAAAAAAGAAGGCCACGAGGTGGTGATTCATCAGACTGTTACCGATGATATTGAAGCCATAAAGGAATTAACCCGGCATGTAACTGAAAAGATCTGCCCGGATGCCATAATTATGACCGGAGGCACGGGTATCAGCCCCAAAGATGTTACCATTGAAGCTGTCAAGCCCTTGTTTGAAAAAGAACTCACTGCCTTTGGCACCCTTTTCACCCAGTTAAGCTTTGAAGAGATTGATTCTGCAGCCATTCTCTCCCGGGCCACAGCCGGAATCATCAAAAACACCATTATATTCTGCATGCCTGGCAGCATCAAGGCCTGCCAACTGGCCTGCAATGACCTGATATTTCCGGAACTTGGGCATATTTTAAAGCATATAAGGGAATAAAAAAATGAAACCGCTTGAAGAATTTATAACCACTTGGAAAGACACCCCATCAAAAACAAAACTGGCCTTTACCCAGATTTATGAGCACCTGAAAACACTTGAAGATATCACCCTGGAATTCAAAGCCCGACCAAAAGTAAGCTTTTCCCTGCGTCCCAGGCACAACAACCAGAAAAATCGTTCTCTTTTTGCCATGGTCGATGTCATTGATGATGATCCCGAAGAAAGATGGCTGTCTGTCTGCTTTTATAAAGAGATGATAACCGATCCCGACCAAACCGGCGAATTGATTCCTGAAGGCTTGCTTGGAGAAGATGGGTATTGCTTTGACCTGTATGAATATGACGAGGATGAAATTAATTACATTAAAAAAAGACTTTCCCAGGCCTGGGAAAATGCAAAAGAATAAAATCATCTACTTTTAATTTAAATAGATAGGGATTTTCCCAGATAAAACTGATAAAATTAATAAAAACATTCAATTTGTTAGAAAACGACTTTTAAAAAAAACTAACCATGGCATATTTTTTGCCTATGATAATGATAGTGATAGTGATCATGATAAAGAGTACTCTTCATTCGGGACATAGTGCTTTGTAACCGACGGGGCGGAGCTATCTTTGAACCTTCAAATTCAAACAACATTTTTCCAGGTATAACTGCAAAAGGCTTAAATTTATGAACTCTGACAAAATAGTTAATCTTCTTGTTTCCGAAGAACAACAAATAGTTCTTAAAAAGCTGTCATCTTCCATGCCGGATGTTACTTTAAATGACCGGCAGATCTGTGACTTTGAATTACTGACAACCGGCGTTTTTTCCCCTTTAAAGGGGTTTATGAAACAAATCGATTATGAGTCTGTCCTGGATCGCATGCGCCTTGAAAAAGGAGAACTCTGGCCTGTTCCCATCTGCCTGGATATCCCCCAAAGCCTTGCATCTACCCTTGAAACCGGACAGTCTGTGGCCTTAAGAGACCCGGAAGGCTTTCTTCTCGGGATCATGAATATCGAAGATATCTGGCCTTTGGACTTGGAAAAAGAAGCTCTGGCCATATATGGTACCCAGGACAAAACCCACCCCGGTGTTGACTACCTTTACAATAAATCCGGTAAATACTATATTGGCGGTGAAGTCCAAGCTTTAAGCCTTCCCATCCATCCTGATTTCAAACAGATCAGGAACACACCGGCTGAAGTTCAAAAAATATTCTCCAAACTGGGTTGGAAACGCATCGTGGGGTTCCAGACCCGGCAGCCCATACACAGGCCCCAATTTGAAATGACCATCCAGGCCATGCAGAAAGCCCGTGCAAACCTTCTTCTTTTGCCCATAGCAGGCGTTACAAAACCAGGCGACTTTGATCATTTCACCCGCATGCGCTGTTACCAGAAAGTCGCTGCCCACTATCCCCCGGACTCATATGTGTTAAACCTGCTTCCTTTGGCCATGAGAATGGCTGGCCCAAGGGAAGCCATCCTCCATATGATCATCGGTAAAAATTTTGGCTGCACTCATTTTGTCATTGG
>CAYWGN010000322.1:0-5065 GCA_964457495.1 uncultured Desulfobacula sp. | reverse complement strand
TTGTTGAAAAGGCACATATACATATTTTTATATTAATTTTTCATTTATCTAATAATCGCGTGTCTTTCTTGTAACGATTTGATGTCAGCGCCTTCTTTCAGGTATAGTTTAATGCCGACGGCAGCGGCTGTAGCGGCGGCGGTTGTTGTGATGTAGGGAACGTTGTGGCGGATAGCGGCTTTACGGATTTCGGAATCATCATGTTCGGATTTTGATCCGTGGGGGGTGTTGACCAAAAGTCCGATAGAGCCGTTTTTAATTTCATCAACAATGTTAGGTCGTCCCTCATGAATTTTTAGGACGGTTTCACATGGGATGTCGTTTTCTTTTAAGAATTTTGCAGTGCCGTCAGTGGCGCGGATAGCAAAATCGATGTTGATAAATTCCTGAGCTGCTTTGAGTATGCTTTCTTTATCCCTTTCTGCAACAGTGATCAGTACGGTGCCGGAAGTAGGTAGGGGTTGTTGTGCTGCTTCTTGTGCTTTGAAAAAGGCTTGGGGAAATGAATCAGCCATGGCAAGGACTTCACCTGTGGATCGCATTTCAGGTCCCAACAGTGGGTCAACTTCCGGAAACATGTTGAATGGGAAGACAGATTCTTTGACACCAAAATGGGAGTATTCCCGTTTTTTCAAATTCATATCTTCTAATTTTTTCCCAAGAGCCAATTCTGTAGCGATGCTAGCCATAGAAAATCCACATACTTTTGAAACCAATGGAACCGTTCTGGATGCTCTCGGGTTGGCTTCTAAAATATAAACCTTGTCATCACTGGCAATGGCATATTGAATATTCAACAACCCCACAACACCAAATCGGATGGCTATTTTTCGTGTATATTCATTAATGGTATCCATATGTTTTTCAGAAATCATTACCGGTGGAATCACACAGGCGGAATCACCTGAATGGATACCGGCAAATTCCACATGCTGCATAATGGATGGGACATATGCAGATGTTCCGTCTGATAGTGCATCTGCCTCAGCTTCGATTGCATTTTCCAGAAAGCGGTCGACCAGAATCGGCATTTTAGGGCTGATTTCTTCGGCCTGGGCTACATAGTGTAGAAGTGATGTTTCATCAAAAACGATTTCCATCCCCCTTCCACCCAAAACATATGAGGGACGGACAATAATCGGATATCCGATATCAGTAGCTATTTTAATGGCTTCTTCAGCGCTCCGGGCAATACCTGACTCCGGCATTGGGATGCCAAGCTCTGTCATCATGTCACGGAAACGCTCCCGATCTTCTGCTAAATCAATAGTTTCCGGAGTGGTCCCGATAATATTAACACCAGCTTCTTTGAGCTCTTTGGCAATATTTAACGGTGTCTGACCCCCAAATTGAATCAGGACGCCTTCTGGTTTTTCTTTTTCATAAATGCTGAGCACATCTTCTAAAGTGAGAGGGTCAAAGTAGAGTTTGTCTGAAGTGTCATAATCCGTGGAAACGGTTTCAGGATTACAATTGATCATAATTGTTTCATACCCGGCATCTTTTAAAGTAAAGGCTGCATGGACACAACAATAGTCAAACTCGATTCCCTGGCCAATCCTGTATGGTCCGCCACCTAAAACAATAATTTTTTTGTTATCAGTGACAGAAACTTTATCTTTAGCATTATAAGTGGAGTAGTAATAAGCAGCATCTTCAACACCACTTACGGGTACCGCATCCCAGGCTTGAGCGAGCCCAAGGTCAAGTCTCATATTTCGAATTAATTTTTCGGAAATATCCAGAATTTGACTTAGGTAACGATCGGAAAATCCATCCTTTTTTGCTTGAATCAGCACATCAGATGGCATTTCCTTTCCTTTGCAGGCGAGCACTTTTTCTTCTGTTTCAACAAGTTCCTTCATCTGCTCTAAGAACCACATTTTAATATGGGTGCGTTGGTGGAGTTCATCAAGATCTGCTCCTTTCCGCATAGCCTCATAAAGGATGTATTGACGTTCGCTGGTGGCTTCTACTAAAAGCCTCATAAGCTCATCTAAGGTTTTCTTATTGAAATCTTTTGCAAAACCGAGTCCGTGACGACTGTTTTCCAGGCTTCGGATCGCTTTATGAAACGCTTCCTTATAAGTTTTACCGATGCTCATTACTTCGCCCACAGCGCGCATTTGAGTACCAAGTTTATCTTCAACACCTTTGAATTTTTCAAACGCCCATCTGGCGAATTTAACCACAACATAGTCGCCGCTTGGTGTATATTTTTCCAGAGTTCCATCCCGCCAGTATGGAATCTCATCCAGGGTTAACCCGCAAGCCAGCAGTGAAGAAATCAGGGCAATAGGAAACCCAGTGGCTTTAGATGCCAGTGCAGATGATCTCGATGTTCTCGGGTTGATTTCAATTACCACCACACGGTCGGTTTCTGGATTATGCGCAAATTGAACATTGGTCCCACCGATAACGCCGATGGCATCCACAATATCATAGGAGTATTTTTGGAGTCGGTCCTGTAGTTCCTGGCTGATAGTTAACATCGGTGCAACACAAAATGAGTCGCCCGTATGAACACCCATGGCATCCACATTTTCAATAAAGCAGACTGTGACTTTTTGCCCTTTTGAATCTCTTACCACTTCAAGTTCAAGCTCTTCCCAGCCGATCACCGATTCTTCAACCAGGATCTGATGCACACGACTGACCTGAAGTCCGCGCTGGGCAATGGTTCTAAATTCCTCCATATTATAAACATGGCCGCCACCAGTACCGCCCATGGTGTATGCCGGCCGAATCACAAGGGGGAATCCCATATTTTCTGCAATTCCCACTGCTTCTTTCAGGGTGTGGGCAGGTTTGCTTTTCGGCATTTCAACACCCACCTGATCCATGGTTTCCTTAAAAGAAATACGATCTTCACCACGCTTTATCACGTCTACCTGAACGCCGATTACTTTCACGTTGAATTTTTCAAGAATTCCTTCTTCATGGAGCGAAGAGGTTAGATTAAGACCGGTTTGACCACCCAAATTTGGTAAAATTGCATCTGGTCGTTCTTTTTCAATAATTTGCGTAATGGTTTTTACATTCAGCGGCTCAATATACGTTGCATCTGCATAAATTGGATCGGTCATGATTGTGGCTGGATTTGAATTAACCAACACAATCTGGTAACCCAAACTCCTCAACGCCTTACACGCCTGGGACCCGGAATAATCAAATTCCCCGGCCTGCCCAATAACAATTGGGCCTGAACCAATGATCAGTACTTTTTTAAAATCGTTTCGTTTTGGCATATTCCTTCGTTCCTTTATTTTTTTGTTGAGATTTTTAAGTTGGTTTTACGAAAAGGCCTTTAACTTTTCTTTCGAAGAATTTTTAATCACATCATTAATTTCGTGTAGGACAGGACTTTCGCCATATAAGTCAAAAAACTCTTCGGTTGTATTTTTTGCCTCGCATACAATTTTATCAGCCATCGTCATCATGGTTTCTTTGACAACTTTATATTTTATTGAAGTATCTTTGGAAAATCGTTCAAAATGTTTGGGTTCAAGAAACTGGAAATGTCTTCCCCCACCTATTTTCATAGCCATCTTTTTTGCATAGGGGTACACATATGTTGACAATAAATCATAGAAAGGTGCCAGGGTTGTCCCGTTTTCTCCATGGAGGAATGAAACATTCTTTGCGTGAGCATCGGAATTACCGATTAAGCCGTTAAAAATTATAAGTTGCAAAAAACGTTTAGTATCTTTGACTTGAAAAGCACTTTCATTTCTGATGAGTGAAAAACACAAATCAAGTGTTGGGGAATATTTTAATTGAGCATTTACATTCAATGCCTGGCAAAAATCTTCCTGTATTAGTCTGATAATTTGCCCATTTTCTATCTTTCTGTCGTATCGGTCAATTATGTATAAAGAAATTTCGTTAATTTTTAAAATTTTAACCTCAGGTACGGTCAGCCCCATTCTTTTGGCCAGCATCATACAAAAAGTTTCGTTCTCTACCGTTCCATGGAGATCTTTTATCGGGGTCTTTAAAATATGGGAAGAGGGTGCTCCGTTCATTGAAATTCGAATCTTATTATCTTTAAGTGAAACTGGAAGTTTTTCCTGGGCTCCAGCAAGAGAAAGCCTGATACCAGCCTCATCTGCCATAAACGGATTCTCAGGCAACTCTTTTATTATTTTTAACAAATGATCGTTAGTAAGGGTGTCGTATGAATACATTTCAGGTTTTTGTGGCAAGTCGCCATCTTCAAATAAAGACACAGCACCAGCACAATCTCCTCCAATAGCCCTTAACAATTCAAACTGATTGCTAACGGGAATCTGAAGTTTTCTGGAAAGGACATTCAGGATTTTGCCTTCAGGCAGCAGATTGGTAAAATAAGAATATGAATCATCATTTAAATATGGTGTTTCTCTCAAAGGCAGGGAAACAGACAAGCGATAGCTATCCTTTGAATTGATCCAGTTTTTATCATACTGGAAACAAAACCTGCGCTGGTGATCCAACCATAGCTCACCTGCCTTAAATTGATTAACAAAAACGTTGAGCTTACTCTTCACCCATGCGCTCCTCAATATATCGGATTAGCTTTTGGTTTGCCTTTGGTACAGCAAATATTTTTAATCCTAGTCCTTTCAATACGTGCAAGGTTTTTTCCAGCTGGACAGTCGGTTTCCCGTTTTCAAGATCTGACAAAAAACGGGTGCCAACATTTAGATATCCGGCCACTTCTGACTGGGTTAAACCCTGGTCCTTCCGTGATTTTTTGACAAGTTTGCCAATTGTTTTTGAGTTCATAATTTTCAGTTTGTTAAAATTTACTCCCGATCGGGAATATAGAATGTTTTTTTCTGAAGTGCAAGAAAAATATTCCCTATAGGTAATATTTCTTGATCAAAATATAGACTGTCGAAAAATATTACAGTAAGGGAACGATGTGAGCTGTCCAGTTAACCTCCCAAATAACCGGCTCGCAACGTGTTCATTTGGATTGTTGTATAATCCTGAAAAAACCAAGAGGATACTTGAACCCTTCACAACTCGACATTCTTGAGTTTACAATAATCCATATGCTCGCAAACATGGTCAGCAAACC
>CAYWGN010000321.1:0-5121 GCA_964457495.1 uncultured Desulfobacula sp. | reverse complement strand
AAATTATTAGAAGAAAAAACTCACAACAAAACATACTCGCAACATAATTGGAGATTTCATAAACAACGGGTAAAGCTTTAATATAAAAAAATAATCCCCAAGAGAATCCCCCCGGGGATGTTATTTTTTACCATCCAGATGCTTTATTAATCAAACTGTACAGCATTTCAGCGGTCGGATGCAAGTATCTGGTGCTTATTGTTTTCTGTGTGTCACCTAATAAACGGGCAACATGATCCAGGTCCATTTTAAAATTATAACGCAAATTGGTTGCAACATAATGCCGGAAGGTATGAGGTCCACGTCCATCCCCCTTTGTTTTAAGACCAAGGTCTTTAAGCATGTTGTCGATTATTTTATAAATCATATTTTTCCCAGGGAATATTTTTTTAAATGAATCTTTTTCAGGGTTGGGAAAAAATTCTTCCAGATGCTTGCCTATATAAATTGCTGTTTCAGGTGTGAAAAAAACAGGCCTTGGTGTCGTTTTTGACCAAGATAAAGGATAGCTTTTTCTTTAAGTTTTATATCACCAACACAGATATTGGTGATCCCCTTTTCTTTGCAAAAGGATAACAATTTTTTTCTAATGACAGCATTATACAAAGCTTTTGTACTGTCTGCTAAAGCCATAGTATTTTGAGATTCAAAATACTGGTTCATCTGATTTTCAACTTCCGGTAAATGTGAAATAGACATTTCATGCCCCCTTGGTATATGGGTTGTTGTTATGGCGCTGCAGATATGTGAATATCTTTCAGGGCCGGTCTATTTGCACAATTAAAGATTTTTTAGCAGAAAGAAACAGGGAACCAAAATTTTTTAAAAATCTGCCAAAATGGGATGAAATATATTACAAAAATTATAGCAGAAGAATGTTTTATGATGATGTTTTTGGCTCATATACTTGAAAAGTGATTTCGAAAGCATCGTAAAAAAACAGAGCCATTTCTGACTCTGCCCATACTTTTGCCTAATACCTATTTGAATATCTGTCATGCCGTGTAGCAAGGAATATGATGCATCAGAATGATTTAAATGACTGCCACTGCTTCATAGATTTAAATTAATTTCTCTTGAATTATACGCCGTTTTGACGTATAAAGAATCATGAATAAAATAATTTTTAATAGAAAAGTTCAAAAACAAATAAAAAAGCTTCCAAATCATATCTTGACAAAGCTTCAAAGATGGGCTGAAGACGTTGAAGAATTTGGAATTGAAGAAATTAGAAAAATACCCGGCTATCATGATGAGCCATTACAGGCTGATAGAAAAGACCAAAGGTCAATTAGGCTATCAAAGACTTACAGGGCTTTTTATATCGAACATAAAAATAGAATAATAATTGAAGTCATAGAGGTGAACAAACATGAATACTGAAAAATATGGCACAAAAGAAATGGAAAGGGATTTTGGCAAGCTTACCTTCGGGCGATCCCTTGAATCCTATAGAAAGTGTGAAGAAATTTCACAAAAAGATTTTGCCATGATGTTGGGAATATCCCCACAAAGTCTTTGTGATATCGAAAAGGGTCGGCGGATTCCTTCTCCAAAAAGGGTGTGTAAGATTGCGATTCAAATAGGAGAACCAGAAAAATTGTGGCTTCGGCTTGCATTCCAAGACATGTTGAGAAGAGAAAAACTTGATTATACTGTTTCAGTAGCATAATCACTCCAGAGAACACCTTTGTTACAGCTTGGTAATACAAAAAATAATAACTTAGAATGGGATGAATATATTATAAAAATAATAGCGGAATAACGGCTTATGACAATAGTTTCGGTCTATATAATTTAATTAAAAATTCAAAACTTGAAAATCTCTATATACCATATATTGGGGTTCCAGGACCTTGTCTTGACGGAGTCTTTAAAATAGCAGTTGCCGCCCCAAAAAATAGGGTCTCATCCTAAGCGATTATAAACAAAGTGGCCGCTTTTCTAATATCTTAATTCTCTTGATAAAAACAGAAAATTTTACCATCACGAACGGCTCAGGATTACCTTTGGTATTCTAAAAAGATGGTCTTAAATAAAATTTGAGGTGCGGATAATAATAGTTAAGTTTCATTTTCATCGTAAATATCCATGCCCGGATAATGCTTTTCAGCACATTTCGGGCATATCCCGTGGCTAAATTGGGCTTCAGAATGATTGCTGATATATGTTTCAAGTTGGTGCCAACTGTTCGTGTCATCTCGAATATTCTTACAATGACTACATATTGGAATGATTCCTCTAAGTGTTTCGATTTCTTTTTGAGCAAGTTTGTGATTTGTGATTTCTTTTTTTAAAGCACGATTGGACTCGGACAACTCGGCAGTACGAAAGTTAACCTGGTTCTCGAGATCTTTATTGAGCACATCAAGTGCTTCACGGGATTTGGCCGATCGTAGCAGTAGAATGTTGACCATATCCAGCAATGTCTTAATCTCGCCTTTCATGTTGTCGGGATTGAGTCCTGTAACAACACGATCACGACCGGGATCAATAGACTCGATAGCACGGGCAAGCTGGGTCAAGGGCCGGGTCAATAACCGGCGGCCCAGAAAAAGGAAGCCTCCACCTAAAATGAGTAGGGTGATAATCGTGTAGACAAAAATAATTAAAAGGCCCTGTCGTAGTTTTTCAATCTGAGCTTGCTTACTGGGAGTGATGTATAAACGCCCTAATTCTATCCTGTTATCTTTGCGGCTTTTTGTCCACAGATCGAAACCGATATCATCCAGGTGTGGGAGCAATCGTTCTATACCAGATTTTTTTTCTACTTGCAGACTATGGGTGACCTTGCCGTTTTTATCCTCAATCCGGGCGGCAGAGATATTAGGGTTAAGGACAATCCCTTTAAGATTTGAGTTGATAAAATCGCTGTCAAAAGTCCAAACTGCATTAGAAAGTCCGGGTGTGAAGGATATACCTAAATCTTGGACAGAGGTGATGATGGCCTGTCTGGTCTGTATTATTTGAAATCCCGATCCAACTACAGTCACAACGATTACCACGATGACATACCAGGCAAGTAATAGCAAAAAAAGACGTCTGACTATGGATTTGTCCCAAAAATTATTCATATTTCACTCGTCCATATTATTTGTTCTCAGGAGCAGTGTGCCATGAGCGACTCGCCCGTTCATTGTAAAAAGCGTCACTTTGTCGACTTAAATCAGAATCAGCGGGAATGTTTAACCATTTTTGCATGGCATGCCGGTAGGCCGGCTCGTTTGCCATCTTTTGAATAGCAGCATCGATTTCATGTATGACTCGGCTTCCCCATTCGGTTTTGGGACATGCTACATGTCCGACATGCCCAACAACCTTCTTGTCCAGTTCTTGAATCTGCACGGATACAAGCGCATCTTTGGGTAGACCGTTTTCTTTCAGAAAAACAGGGGCTCCCCAAGGATACTCTATCATATAATCCACATGTCCCTCTGCAACCATTTTAAAAGATGCCCAGCTACTACCTGGTGTTACAACTATCCGTTTGATGTTGGGTTCATTGGCATAGCGCTTGACCAGCACATCAATATTTTTGGTAAATCTGCGCTTAACATCTAAAATAGCTGAAAGGTCTTTATTCTTAAGGATTTGTTCAAGGGAAACTTCTTGGCCCGGGATGAGTTTGAGTTTTTCTGCAGTAGCCTTGTTAAAGATCAGTTGAAGCGGCGTAAGCCATATATATGCTGAAAAATAAGCGAATTTATCACGACCCGGTGTCCTCAGGAGGGCTGGATAACAACCGTGTTCACCTTCCTTGAGAGACTGAAGGGTACGATTTAAAGTTGCTTCAACCTGGTCATGATCGTAACCTGGCATGGCAACTTCAAGGTGTTTGATCAAATAGTCTGCAAAGCCTTGATCCTTATATTTCCCCTCCAGAATAAAAGCGGGTGGAAATCCTTTAATGTACCAAGTAATTTTTTCCCCGGCCATAGCCAAATTTTGAAATTGAACACCGAAAAAAAATATTAACATAAAACAAATTATTGTAATGGGCTTGTAATTTTGCATATTAATTTCTCCTTTAATAGGTAAGGGCTGTCTATATGCTGTTATAGACTATAATCACTTTTCCCTTACCTCAAAAATCCTTATTCAGAACTCTTTGTCTCATCCAGCACTTTTCGAACCGCTTTTGCCAAATCGGCTTTTACAATGGGCTTGTATGCAAAAGCCTTGATACCAATTTTCGCTGCACTTTCTTCAGATATTTTTTTGCTGTATCCCGTACATAAAATCACAGGAATATCAGATCTAACTTTCATTAGTTCAATCGCCAGTTTGTCACCGGTCAAGTTTGGCATTGTCATATCCGTAACAACCAAATCAAATGCTTGTGGTTTTGATCTGAACAATTCCAGGGCTTCAACACTGCTTGTTCTGCTGGTCACAGAATAGCCCAGCTGCTCAAGAACCTTGCTTCCCATTTTGGCTATAGGAGCTTCATCATCGACAAACAGGATATTTTCATTTCCAAGAGGCAAATCCTCTTTTACAGCGTTAATATGTACTTTCCTTTTTTTAGTAATGGGCAGATAAATTGTAAAGCAGGTTCCTTTACCTATTGTGCTGTCGACTGTAATTTTCCCCCCATAGTTTTCAACAATTCCATGAACAACGGCCAGTCCCATGCCTGTTCCTTCACCCACAGGTTTGGTTGTAAAATAGGGCTCAAAAATGGTGTGAATGATCTGGGGTGAAATACCCATACCTGTGTCAGTTACCTTTATCTCGATGTATTCTCCAGGCCGCAAATCAGGTATCATAGCCGTTCTATCGATCGTTGTATCATTCACGCTGAGTTCAAGGATGCCACCGTTTTCTTCCATAGCATGGGCGGCATTAGTGCAAAGATTCATTAATATCTGGTGGATCTGGGTTGGTGACCCCATGATTAACGAATCACTGATTATTTTATTTTTGATTTGGATGCTCGTTGGAATTGAAGACTTTATAAATTTGATCACTTCTTTGGCTATTATATTGACCTGAATCGGCATGACTACTTCATCGGACTGGCGGGCAAAAGTCAAAATTTGTTTGACAAGATCTTTTGCCCGCAGTCCTGCCTTGCGGACTTCCTGCAGGTCATCCTCAACTTCACTGCCTTCATCAACT
>CAYWGN010000320.1:0-5246 GCA_964457495.1 uncultured Desulfobacula sp. | reverse complement strand
GGGAAAGTTGGTAAATATTTTTTGGAAAAGGCGACATCTTGCTTGACATCCACCGGGGATGCCATGTCTTCTTTGCCTACTGCTGCTTCAATGCTTTTTTCAAGCTGGGTGCCCATGTCCAAGAGTTTCGGGGCAAGTTTTCGGGCCTTGTCTGTCAATGTTAATACATTCAGCCGTGCATCCTTGGGATCGGTCTCTTTGGTGACAAGTTCCATAAGTTCCAGGCGTTTGATCATGGTGACGGCTGCGGCTTTGCCCATGCCGGCACGTGTGGCAAAAATACCGAGGCTTAACCCCTCTTCCTGCCAGAGAACCCCCAGTGCCATCACCTGTTGGGTGGTCAATCCCATGGGTTCCAGGGCACGATTATAATAGGCAATCATTTTTCGGACAGCTTGGTTTGCCAGGGAGCAGATGAAGTATTTTGGGGGAGTGTTTTTTGTTTGCATGCAAACATTCGCTATCAAACGATACCTTTTCTGTCAAGGAGATTATTGAGGGTGTCTAAAATTTTTGAAACTAAAATTTTTTAAAATCAAAAATATAAACAAAGATTTGAGATTCAGAAAAAATTCAACAAAAAAATGAACCGGATTTCATCGGTTATTTTGGTGTTGGACCCTGAAAATACTTAAGGCGAGGCACCCCGAGATAGTGTGATAGATTCTTTTTTTTTGTCCAGTCGTTGCCCATTTCAAACGATGGAAATTAAGGAGGCAGTAAATGTCAGACAATTATGATAAGATTGTTCAAGACAATATTAGGCGACTATACGGTAATCTGCCGATAGACCTCTCAGAGAATCTTCCAGGTGAAGAGGTTGGAGAGCAATTTCATTTTGATGCATTTGGTGAAAAATGTGTTCTCTCACCCTTAAAATCTTTCAAGGAGTTTCCCGACAGCATTTCCCATGTAGCAGCTTCAGCAATGCCTACAAATAAATTGCTCGGTCCACATGTTACCGAAATTAGGAAAGCGAAGCAAAGTATTGTTAGAACATTTAATGGGGAAAAGGGGCCTTCTGAAGCAGGGGGCGATTTCTCCTTTACTCTTTACCCGTTGCCGAAAATTGCATTATGCTATATTTTCTATGAAGCGGATGATGATTTCTCTGCTTCTGTAAGATGCCTGTACTCAAATAACGCAAATCAATTTATGCCGGCATCCGGACTCGCAGATGTAGGCGAATACACATCCAAACAAATTTTAAAATTAATCGATCATTGATTAAGACTTGGTTCCAAGGTGTGGGCAACGCATGAGCTGGCGTAGCGAAATAACTTTAAATTAAGTGAGGCCCAACCTGTAAATTCAGCGGACCCAAAGGGCGGGCCCTAAAAACACATTATATTGGGACACCTCTCCAACAATTTAAGACTGTTAGTGTGGCTCGATCCCAATTTAACAATTTAATTAGTATTGTAATACTAACAAATATAATTTATATTGGTGTTTAAATACTAAGATAGGAAGCAACTATGATCGAAAAACTATTTACACACCACCGAACCATTTTGAGTTCATTCAATCGCCCATTCAAAAGGTATTTTTTAAAAAAGCATGCGCTGAAAAACAGGTTTTCAATTATTGCCGGGCAACGTGGTGTCGGAAAAACTACGGTAATGATTCAATATATCTATTCTTTTATTCAGGAGGATATTACAAGTAAAAAAGCATTGTATGTCCCGGTTGATCACTTTATGGTCGTAGGTCACTCTCTTTATGAAATTGCAGAAGAGTTTGTTAATTATGGCGGCCAGCTTTTATGTCTTGATGAAATTCACAAATATCCGAACTGGTCAAGAGAACTGAAAAGTATTTATGATTCCTTCCCGAATATCAAGCTTATCGTATCTGGTAGTTCTGCGTTGGAAATTCATAAGGGTAGCCATGATTTAAGCCGGCGAGCAGTTGTTTACAGGATGACCGGTCTTTCATTAAGGGAATTTATTGAGTTGCAATATCATATTGAATTGCCGGTCATTGATATTGAATCTATTCTGTCAGATCACGAAAAGAACTCTCTTGAGATTACCAAAAAACTGGATATGAAACATTTAAAGATACTCGCTGTATTTCAGGAGTATCTTCGACATGGGTATTTCCCTTATTTCCTGGAACACCCGGATGAAGACACTTATTTAAGAACTTTGGAGCAGGGTTTGCACACAACAATAGAAAGTGATTTGCTTTCAATATATCCCAGGTTGGCAGGGGTCAGTATTAAAAAATTAAAAATGCTGCTTTCAACAATTGCAAGGTCTGCTCCTTTTACACCTGACATGAAACGTTTAAAACAAATTATTGAAGTCGGCGATGAAAGAACGCTGAAAACCTATCTAAGCTATTTAGAGGAAGGCAAAGTCATAACTTGTTTATCAAAAAAAAATAAAAGCATCAGAGGATTGGAAAAACCTGAAAAGATTTACTTAAACAATCCAAATCAGGCCCTTGCAATATGTGACAAAGAAAAAGTCAATTCAGGTGCTATAAGAGAAATGTTTTTTACTTGTATGCTCCAGGAAGAACATCTCGTTGCAATTCCGCCAAAGGGTGATTTTATAGTGGATGACAAAAACCTTTTTGAGATAGGGGGTAAAGGTAAAACTTTTAAACAGATCAAGGATATTCCCGATTCATACCTGGCTTTGGATAATATCGAACATGGTATAAACAACAAGATCCCATTATGGATATTCGGATTTTTATATTAAGCTACAAAAATTCAATCGGGTAGCCGGGGGTTTTAATCCCCCAGCCCCCACAACACCCTGCATGCGTGTCCGCACAGGGCGTTTCACCAAGATTACTGTTGGAATACCAAGTGGACGTTTACTTCCGTCCGGTTTTGGTATCTCAACCCTTAGAACAGGAGAAGGGGCATATGTCCCTTCAAAAAGGTTTGAACGTATTTGAGGCCATAACTCACGAAAGATGTCTGGAAATTGTTCTACGGTTACACCGTCGATTCCAGGGGCACCCTTGTTGGCCCGCACCTGTTTCCAGGCACGATTTATATTCTCTGCCGAAAGAATACGTTCCAGTAGATGACTCTTTGAAAATGGTACTTCCACAGCGCGCCTGTACACTACTCCTCCATTCGGATTCACTGTATATACAAAGCTCATGGATACCTCCTTTTCGTTTGATGTTCGGTCCTTCACCCTGTCCGGGGCACTAACAGGCGGGTGAACCGGACAGCAAGGGTCTGCTTCTTTTTAAAGGTTGAAAAACTTTTAAATGATGTGCTTTCAATTAACTTTTTGGGAAACCCTTGCTGCCAGTTACCCAAACGTTATGTGTAAAAACTTGACAATACGTACGGAATGGCGTACCTTATATGTAAACAAAATTTAAAAGGTGCAACATGGCGACATTATCTGCAACGGAAGCAAGAAAAAATTTATACCGACTAATTGATGAAACTTCATCTACACATGAACCCATTACAATTACCGGTAAGCGTGGAAATGCTGTCCTTCTCTCAGAAAGTGACTGGAGAGCAATCCAAGAAACAATGTTCCTCTTAAATATACCTGGAATGAGAGAGTCTATAATTGAAGGTTTAAAAACTCCCATTGAAGATTGTTCCGAGGACCTTGACTGGTGAAGTGGCAGGTAGTTTTTACAAAGCAGGCTCAAAAAGATGCAAAAAAATTAGCACGCTCTGGTCTTAAAAAAAAAGCGCTTTCATTAATTGACATACTTAAAGAGAATCCATTTCAAGTTCCACCTCCTTATGAAAAACTAATTGGTGACTTATTGGGAGCCTACTCTCGTAGAATTAATATACAGCATCGAATAGTTTATCAGATCCTTCGTGAAGAAAAAGTTGTTAAAGTTCTTCGAATGTGGACACACTACGAATAATCACACATAACCCTTCATTGCAGCGGACCACAAGGGGCGCGCTTCGCTTCACCCCTTGTTCCCTCCCTGCGGTCGACGGCCCCTGAACTCAACCGTTGGACGACTACAAGGCCGGTCAACGCATGGGTTAATAATAATATTTATAAATAAGATATAGAATAAAGCAATTAGCATACGGAGTCGAAAAATGCGTAAAAAAATAATAGTACTATCACTATCCATCATCGGTTTTGTTGTGTTATGTGCGGGTGTTTTTGCTGGTTGGTTCTTTTATCAGATGCGTGATATGCACGCTATAGAAACCGCTCAAATCTCTGATTCTCTATTCGTAATTAAGGGAACTATGTCTAATATGTATCTTATTAAAACCAAAGATGGATTCATTGCGTTTGATGCTGGAGATAATCCTGATAAGATTGCTAAAGGATGTGAAACCCTTTCAATTGATCCTTCATCAGTTCGTGCTGTTTTTTTGACTCATTCAGATGCGGATCATGTAGATGGGTTGACTGTATTCCCCTCGGCAAAAGTTTATATTTCAAAAGATGAGGTGCCATTGTTAAAAGAAAAAAAGTATCGTCATTTTCTTGGGCTTGAACATATGAACAGTCTTCCGGTTTCAACGTATGAGACCTTATCTGATGGTGACGCTTTGGACATTGGTGGTACTCTCGTTCATGCAGTCTCCACACCGGGTCATACTCTTGGCTCTACGTGTTATAGGGTGGGAGATGCTATATTTACAGGTGACTTGTGTATTATCGTGAATGGAAAAGTACAGCCAATGGTGGAGATATTCACCGAGAATATGGATATGGATATGATATCGATTCGTAAAATTGCCGCTATGTCAAATATAAACCAGATGTATACAGCGCATACTGGCTACACGATGAATTCTAAAGATGCATTGGATATGTGGCGGTAAAATGGGCCTTTTAAGATATTGGATCTAAACAAGGAACATGCACCGGGTTTCACCGGTGATGTTCAAGTTAAAAGGGATAAAAATACTGAGCCCCCAAAAAGGCATTGCTATCACTTCTTAAAATCGAATTGGTAATTTTGACTTGAAATGGTATATAAAACCGGATACGAATCCGCTGGACACATAGTAGCCGGTGAAAGTTTAAAAAGACAAAAGGTAACAGATGACTTCAAAGAAAAACCTGACTGAACGAGACATCTGCACAAAATACATTCTGCCTGCTTTGGAAAAAGCCGGATGGAATCTGATTACCCAAATCAGAGAAGAAGTGTCCTTTACCGATGGGCGGATTTATGTCAAAGGCAACCTTTCAAGCCGGGGAAAAAGGAAAAGAGCTGATTATATACTTTACTTCAAACCTAACATTCCAATTGCCATAATCGAAGCC
>CAYWGN010000319.1:0-5268 GCA_964457495.1 uncultured Desulfobacula sp. | reverse complement strand
CGAACAAAAACCACAAATTCCCTTCTCAACTTTCGGAATTGCCAGATTTTAGTGGGATTGGGCACTAAATGGCAGCAGTAACCCATCCCAATTGTTTTGCAGCCAGATCAACATCCCATTTTGATTTATCCCTTTCACCAACAAAATTGGAACCTGATCTGACCTCTATCATAGGGATATCATATAGCTTGGCAACATGGGCACAGGCTGCGCCTTCCATGGCTTCCATCACAGGGGAAAAAGCCGAATAAAGGCTGTCTGCCTGTTTAAAGGAAGAGGTAATGGAAGAGACTGTGATAAAAGGGCCTTTGATTATATTGACCTTGTTTAAAAGGGCAGATCCGGACAAGATATCATGGCAATGATCAACCCTGTCTTGTTCAAACAGATAAATCCCTTTTCTGGTTAAAGGATCTGCATCAATCAAATCAAAAGGCAGGGCAGCATTTTCAAGACAATCTGTTTGAACCCCGGTATGGATATAGTGTTCCTTCGTGGCAATGGCAATATCACCAATCTTACCACCTGTCTGCCTGAAAATACCTGCAATACCAGTCTGCAATACCAGGGCAGGCAATGCTTGCTCAAGGTACGCGGTCAATGCATGGGCAGCATTGAACACGCCTGGACCTGTTATCACAAGGTCATATGTTTTATGATGAACTTTACCAGTTATGATTGTCAGCCCGGTTCTTGTCAACCGTTTTGAATCACCCGGGTGCAGGGTTAGAAAATGAGATATCTCAAAATGCGTTGCAGATAAAATAACAAGGTCAGGATTCATTGATCATATTAACGATGGCTGTTAAGGCCATTTGATACCCATAATGGCCAAAGCCTGAAATCTGGCCCGTGACAATATCTGCCAGCAGTGATTTATGACGAAAACCTTCCCTCTTGTAAATATTGGACAAGTGAATCTCAACAATCGGGCAGGACATTAAAACCAGAGCATCTCTCAAAGCAACGCTGGTATGGGTTAACGCCCCTGGATTAATTATAATGCCGGCTATATTTTCATTAAAAATCTCGTGAATTTTATCAAGGATTGCCCCTTCATGGTTGGACTGGAAAAAATCAAGCTCAATCCCTAATGGCAGGGCCTTTTGCACAAGATCTGCATTGATCTGATCAAGGCTGAGAGATCCGTAAATTTGCGGTTCTCTTTTTCCCAGCATATTCAAATTGGGGCCGTTAATCACTTGGATTGTTTTTATGGTTTGCATGATTTTTTCCATCATGTTCAGCTTTGCGCAGCAGCCTTGAAACCCAGTTCAAAAGCATTCAGATTCATATCCAGAAAAGATTTTTTTGTCCTTCTTTTAATGGCCTCTATCACATTTTCTTTTGTAAAGGAAAGGCCTCCGGACTGAACCAAAGCGCCCAGAAGAACAATATTCACACTCATCGGGGTTCCAGCCTCTTTGGCAAGTTTCATTGCATCAATGGCAATAAGACTGGCACATTTTTCTTTAAGCAGTTCTTTAATATTTTCAACGTCCGGGTAAACACCTTTGCCTATGGATACTGTAAACGGTGGCAGGGTTGCCGTATTTGTAATAACTTTTGTATCCTTGCTGCATCTGTTTAAAGCCCTTAAAGTTTCAGCAGGCTCAAATCCCAGAAGAATATCTGCCTCCCCATCTGAAATTATAGAACTTGTTGCTTTGCCAAAAACAATGGCAGATTCAACAACGCCGCCACGCTGAGCCATTCCGTGTATTTCACTCATCTGAACCTGCACACCTGAAATCAGTGCCGCCTCCCCCAGAACCTTGGATGCCAGAAGATTACCCTGGCCTCCCACAGCTACCATGATTAGTCTGGTTGTTTCCATTCTTATATCATCCTTTTTTTAAAGATTATTTTTTTATCGGTGTGATCGCATTTTCAGGACATATCTGTGCACATACAGCACACCCTACACATGTATCTGCATCAATTTTCACTCTCCCGTCTTCAATATAAAAGGATGGACAGGCAATGGAGTTGACACAATCCCTGTGATCAACACATTTGTCAGACACTTTAAATGCTCTTGACGTAAGCATTTTAAGGCTCTTTGCATATAAGGCACAAGGCTCCTGGGACAGGATAACGGAAACTCCTTTATATTCCAGAGCTTCCCTGATTGTTTCAATGCTCTTTTTTACCTTAAACGGTTTGATGACTGAAACATGTTCCACCCCTAAGGCTCTGACAAGGTTTTCAATATTGATACGGCCAAAACCATCCAGGCCCATTCTTTCCATGTCCACACCCGGATGGGGCTGATGTCCGGTCATTGCAGTGATACCATTCTCAAGAATAACCAGGGTAAAATTATGGTTGTTAAATACTGCATTAACCAGCCCTGTGATGCCTGAATGAAAAAAAGTCGAATCTCCGATAAAGGAAACCACTTTCTGGTCCGTGGCCTTGCTGAAACCACAGGAAGAACTTACGGAAGACCCCATACAGATTACAAAGTCTCCCATATTTAAAGGGGGAAGAAAACCCAAGGTATAACAGCCAATATCAGTGGGGCAGATGATATCCATATCTTTGGCTGCCTGCTTTACCTCATAAAAGGTTGCCCTGTGAGAACACCCGGAACAAAGATTTGGCGGCCTCATTGGAATTTCGGGAATATTATCGGAAGACAATTTTTCTTTGGGTGTATACTCAATCCCAAAGTAAGCGGCTATTTTTTGCCTTACCATGGCAGGATCATATTCAGAAAGACGGGAAAAAAGTTCTTCTGATTTGCCATTGATGGGAATTATTAATTCGGCTTCCTGGGCAAATGCTTTTACAGCTTCTTCCATAAAAGCTTCGCCTTCTTCAATCACCAGCACTTTTTCACAATCTTTTAAAAAATTCTTGATCAATTTTTCCGGCATGGGATTTGAAAACCCCAGACGCAAAATTTTTGTATTCTCTTCAATGCCCAGATCTTTTACCGCATCCAGTACATAATGGAAACTCACACCATTAACGATTATACCAAACTTTCCCGACCCTTTGATCAAATTAAAGTCCGATGTTTCAGAAAGCCCTTTTGCCTTATTCATTTTTTCAAGCAGTTTGACATGAAGCTGTCTTGAAACAGCAGGGACTGTGACACATCTTAAAGGTTCCCGGATAAATTTCCCTTTGGTTTGCCGTGGTGCGATATCACCAAAGGTCACAAAGGCATTGGAGTGATTAATCCTTGTTGTGGTTCGAAGCAGGACCGGCTGCTTCAATTCCTCTGAAAGATCAAAGGCATATCTCATCATCTCCTTGGCTTCAAACACTGAAGAAGGTTCCAGCATGGGTAAATTGCCAAATTTGGCATAATACCTGTTGTCCTGTTCATTCTGACTTGAAAACATGGACGGATCATCTGCTGAAAGGATGACCATGCCACCTGTTACCCCGACATAGGCCAAGGTCATGAAAGGGTCTGCCGCAACATTTAACCCGACATGTTTCATCATACAGAATGTACGAAGTCCTGAGTTGGCAGCGGCTGCAGCCACTTCCAACGCCACTTTTTCATTGGTGCTGTATTCAAAATAAAGATCTGATTCCTGGGACATCTGGAAAAGATTCAGTGATATTTCAGAAGAAGGCGTGCCAGGATAGGTTGTTGCAAATGCAACTCCCGCCTCAATCGCACCTCTTGCAATGGCTTCATTCCCCAGAAGCATAATTTGTTTACCCGGACTGTCATTTAATAATTTGTGCATATAATCTCCTTATCAAGGGCAATTTACTGATGTTATGAATATAATTTTTCTGCATCCTCAAGAGATGCTGCATATCCTTTAAATCCTTCAAGGTCTTCGCATGAAAGGATGGAAGCAGATGCAAAAAATCCCTCCACCATTGTTTTTTCCCCATGCTTTATAAGACCCATAAAAAGGATAGGGACAATACTGATATTGCCTTTCCCTTTTTGGACGGCAAAATCATAGGGGTCTTTTGTATTGTAAACAGCATATAAATTTTTTTGCACCGGCATCAGCTGAACAATTTCAGGATAATGGTGGTGGTCATGGGTATATCCGCTGCCCTGATTACACATAATTAACACCTTTCATTTCATTATAATATTTGGATTATTGTCAAATATTCTAGTTTAAAACAACACCATATACGATTTGGACATGTCTAGCTTTATTATAGCCATCTTATGGCTGTCATGTGTTATGGATATTTATAATATATCTTCTAATTTTTGCAAGGAAAACTATTAATTTTATTTATATTTTCTTTTTAAGACCCCCTTTGATCAAATTCACAACTATCAATAATTGATGGGCACAAATGAATTATTTCCCAAGCACCCTTAACTCATCTTTATTGAAATGGTAGACTGAATTGCAATAGTGACAACACACTTCCACAGGGAAAGGACCATTTTTTATCATATCCTTTTTTTCTTTTCCAGGTAGATTTTTTAAATATCCTTTCATTCTGTCTTTTGAACATCGACAAAAAAATTCCACCCGGCTATTGTTCAAAAACTGCGGTTCAAGGCTTGAAAAAGCCTCATGGATAACCTCTTCAGGTGTTTGCCCTTTGGCAAACAATTCACCCAATGAATCAATGCCCTGAATCATTCGTTCAGCTTCAATAACCTTTGATGGATCTGCGCCCGGCAGTGCCTGGAGGAAAATCCCTCCTGCTCCTTTAACGGATTCCTGGTCATCAAAAAAAACACTTAATTTAAAACCCGTGGGAATCTGTTCTGATATTAAAAAATAATTGGCCAGATCTTCTGCAATGGATCCATGTTCAAGTGCAACCTGACCGGAATAAGGCCTGGCAGCATTATCCAGATATTTTGTCACCGTCAAAAAGCCGGCACCATAAAGCGTTGACAAATATTTAATCTTTTCAGTATTTTTGATTTTTACGTGTTGGGTTTTAAGATATCCTCTAACCTCTCCAAACATATTTGATTCAACATCCAGTCCTTTTATTGGCCCTGAACATTGAATATTCATACTAACCCTGTCATTTTTTTCTTTAAGGGTCGAACAAAGAAGACCTGCTGCAATATACCCTTGTCCCAGTATCAGGGTTTCCAAAGGCCCTAAATCATGGTTTGCCCTCATTTCATTCACCATCCGGGTGGAATGAACAATTGCACCTCTGATCATCTTATCAGCCATGATAAACCTGAAAACCCTGTCCTTTGCAGACGCTTTAAATTGTTTTTTTAAATTCTTATTAAAAATATCTTTTTTAATCATATTTCATCTTCTTTCCATATTAGTGTGTTATTCTCCTGTCAAA
>CAYWGN010000318.1:0-5277 GCA_964457495.1 uncultured Desulfobacula sp. | reverse complement strand
AAAAGGAACATATTCATAATTTGTTTGGTGAGACATTAAGTCAGGGTTCATATCGACCTCCATTTCTATTTTTTGTTGAAATATCAAGTAGATAATCGCCTATGACCATTCAAAGGTCAATTATGATTTTGTTACGTCAAGGTATGTAGTAAGTTGAGTCATAGATAGGATAATTAGTCATTAGCTTTCTTTTCAATAGCCATTACCAGCATATCGACCAGCTCCCCATCTGGCATTGTCCAAGATTCTTCCAATCTTTCAATATGTTTAAATCCGATTTTTTCATACACTCGAATTGCCTTTGTGTTAGAGGGAAATACAGATAGGCAGAGGAAATTTAATTTCAAACTATTAAATGCATGATCAATGGCCAGAGCAAGCGCCTCTGAACCATAACCACTTGAACGATATTGGTTGTCACAAATTGCTATAGCCAGCTCTGCTTTTGCTGAATCCCAATCTATCCCTTTCAAGGAAATGAAACCAATCGGCACATTATCATTTACCGTTATAATGCTGTAAAGGATGGAGTCGTCGTAACTAAACAAAGGTAATGACGGTTTTGAAACTGCATCGATAAACAGCTGTTCTTCGTGTGATTCAAAAGGCCCCCATCCCATAGCATTTATAAGTACCGGGTCTTTGGAAAAATGGATATATCTTTGAATATGGTCTGTTTTGATTGGCGTAATGTAAACTTTAGTATCCATAAATAATCTTTGAAGTAATTAGTTTCAACCCAGTAATACTTATCATGATTTCCTTTACAATGTCTATAAAAACTGGTGATATAACAACCAATCCCAAGATTCAATTATACTTGCATCATTCTTGAGGTTCAACTTTTTAGGATATAAAGTTCAAGAAATACCGATTTCTGATACTTATTTTTATATAAAAAATTGACAGTTTACTTCTGGCTATTAGGCTCGGTATAAAAAATTCAAAAATACCGTAGGCTATGAATACAAGTCATCATATTTTAGTCCCGGGTTTGGCATAAGGTTGAAATTAAATTTGCAATAGACCCCAATCTAATGTACTCTATTTTCAGTAGGATAGCCAAATATAGAACATTCTGGTGATTTTAATTGTTTTAAAAACACTTGGACTATATAAAAAGCAGGAAAGAATCCAGTGAACCAAAAGGCAATAATTGATTTTTGGGCATCCGAAGCAGAAGAATCGCTTCATGTCGCAGATCATCTATTTGAAAAAAAAGATTATTCATATGCACTTTTTTTTGGTCACCTCGCTGTTGAAAAAATCTTGAAGGCTGTATTTGTCAAAAACAAAAATGAAGCTGTGCCCCGTTCTCACAATTTGTTGAGATTGGCGAAAGAAGCTAATATTGAAATAACTGAAGAGCAAAAGCATACTTTAATAAGAATAACAGCATTCAACCTTGAAACCAGATACCCTGACTACAAAAAAGAATTCAGGAAAAAATGCACCTTGCAATTTACTGCAAGTGAACTTAAAAAAATCAAAGAGGTCTTCATATGGCTGAAATCGAATCTGTAGTTTTTAAAAAAGTCCAATCATTTCTCGAAAAACTCCGCCTCACAGGATTTCATATTTCCAAAGCCTATATTTTTGGTTCCTATGCCAATGGGAAAGAGGATCAGTGGAGTGACATAGATGTTGCAATTATTTCCCCTCAAATAAGTAACGACCGTTTTGAAGAACGTATAAGATTGACCGAGCTTGCAGTATCTATTGATGATAGGATCGAACCATTGCCGTTCAACCTTGAAAGTTTCAGTGATGATGATCCTTTTGTTCGACAAATAAAAACGGAGGGAGTGGTAATCAATTAAATTTCACTCTTTTTCCGCTTTACATATCGGCTTTAGGATTTGTCCTTCAAAAAGGTTCCATAAAAAAGCAAATCCCAAATTCATTCAAAACGGTTGAGCAATAAGTCCTTTATACACAAAGGGTGAGGGCTATAACGTGTAGTGCTCTCTTTCTCTAAAAAACATAAATGTCGTTGATCATAAACCACAAGATTTGGTATCTTTTATTTTTTTCTTTGCGATGAAATTCATTTTCAAAATTCAGCTCTAAAAATTTAATTTTTTCAGGTTGAAATTATTTAAAAAGGCCGGACTACTGACTTTTAGTTTTGACAACCCAAAATTGACCCACCAGTAATCGACTTCTGATAATATCGATTTTAAAAGGGTAAATCTATTATCAGAGGAGAGGAGGAGGATAACGCTCTATACATAAAAATTAAGCGATATCTATATGGGCGGCTTTCTTTAAAAAAGCATGGATAAATTCAAGTACATCCTCTGTAATGCACAGGTCTGAGTGGCGGAATATGGGGGCATTTGGGTTTTTATTGATACTGATCACAAATTCGGCATCTTTCATACCGGCGATATGCTGGGAAGACCCTGAAATGCCGCAGGCAATATAGAGTTCAGGCGCAACTGTTGTGCCGGTGATACCCACCTGGTGTTCATAACCAATCCAGCCCATGTCCACCAGGGGCCGGGATGCGCCCAGGGCTGATGAAGAAAAGCAATTTGCAAACCGGGAAATCAATTCAAAGTTTTCCTTTTCTCCCACGCCCCGACCGGCAGCCACAATGATTTTTGCCCCTTTCAAAGCCTGGTTTTCACAGGATTTTTTTATAATTTTTCGGTGCCGGATACGCCCTTTATCGCCTGAAGCGGAGTCAAAGGAAATTTTTCGGATATCTACTCGTCCCTGTTTTTCAACCCTCGGGATATCCGGTTTGAACATCCCTGGCATCAGGGTCAGCACCACAGGTCTGTCAGGGTTTGGGCGGACCAGCATGATCCGGGTATTTTCGAATACGGGGCGTGAATATACCAGCTCATCACCATCGGCTCGGATACGGCTGACTCCGGGTATGGATGCGGCACCCAACTTCAGGGCAAGACCCGGGGCAAAGTCCCGTCCCTGGGAAGTATGGGCTGCAAGGATATGAGTGGGATTCATTTTTTTGATCAGCCGTCCGAGACAATCGATATAGATCTCACTGGTATATGTTTTGAGTTCGGGTATCTGAAGTCCGATGACGTCCATGCCCGTCTGTTTTGAAATTTTTTCTGCCAGGTGCGTGGGCTCATCTGCCGGAACAATGATATGAATGTCAGGGGGATTTTGTTTCTGGGAGCAACTTATCTCTATTTCACGGGCTGCTGCAACCAGTTCCCAGGTCACCTGCCGGATCTGGCCTTCAAAAATTTCTGCAATGATCAGTATCTGCTTCATATCAGATCTTTTTTCCTTAAAAAAGCGAACACCTGTCCTGCCTTGTCGGATAAAGATCCCTCCAGTACCTGGCCGGATCTTGTTTTTTCCGGGTCTTCCATGCCGACACAGAATTCTCTTTCCCGGATTGGCTCAAGGAAAAGATCGGCTGCTGCAAGGGTTATGATCTGTTTTTTGTTTGCTGCCAGCATATTGGACAGGCAGGGATATCTGGGAATATTGATACCGGCCTGGATGGTCAGCACAGCAGGCAGTCTTATCAAAAGGCAGTCCCTGAAACCATTCTCCATCTCCCGTTCCACCTCAATGCTGTTGTCATTAAAGTGCAGGCTGGTTTTGACCACGCCTGTAGCACAGGGGAAGCCCATAATGCCGGCCAGCATGGGACCTGTCTGTCCTGCCATCATATCCTCTGACATAATCCCGGTTAGAATCAGGTCGTATGATGTCTTTTTTGCCACAGCTGAAAGTCTGGAGGCCGTCATAAAAGACGAAATATACCCAAAATCTTCTGTGACAATATGATATCCTCTGTCCGCCCCCATGCCGAAAGCCCGTTGGATTATTTTTTCAGCTCCTGGCGGGCCGGCTGTTACAACATCCACAAAGCTCGGCTCTGATATCAGGACATCCTTTTGTTCTTTTAGCAGCAGGGCTTCTTCCAGGGCATGTGCGTCAAACCGGTTCATGTCCCCGCCATCACCCACCTGTTTAATACAGACAAGAATTTTCATACTGCACAATACCCCAGTGGATACATGATATCAAGGGAAACATGAACAACCGTTCATATTTCAAAAACAGGGGATGCTGACAAAAGACCCCTTATTCCACAGCTCTTATTTCGATATTCCTGCCGGCAAGATAGCTTTTTACACGTTGAATCGGAACCTCTTTCCTGTGAAAAATTCCAGCGGCAAGAGCGGCTTCTGCAGATGTTCTTTCAAAAACTTCGGCAAAATGTTCCTCACATCCTGCCCCGCTTGAAGCAATTACAGGAATGGAAACAGCATTTTTGACCGCATTGATCAATTCAAGATCAAATCCTGAATTTGTCCCGTCTTTATCAATGCAATTAAGAAGAATTTCCCCGGCACCAAGATCCTGGCAGGCAAGGGCCAGCGCAACGGCATCAAGATCTCTTGTGGCCCTGCCGCCCTGGACCGTGCACTGATACCAGCAGTATGCTTCATTGTCAGGCCCTGGAAAATCGGTTTTAATTACATGGTGTTTTTTTGCCTCATCAGAGGAATGAACATAGACCCTTTTGGGATCTATGGAAATTACAACAGCCTGATTCCCATAGACTCTGGAAATTTGTTCAATGGAACTATTCCCGGATTTCTTACCTGTTTTCAGATATTCTTCGGCAATATATACGGCATCACTGCCAATGGATATTTTATCAGCTCCAGACCTGAAATACTGGGATGCCACATCAAGGGCTGTATATGATTTCCCGTTGCTGTCCGTATAATCCCTGATTCCGCCTCCAATGGTCAGCGGTACAAAAACGTTTTTACTGGTTTTTTCAAGGACGTCCAGCATTGGCAGGTCCTTTAAAGGAAAATCCCTGAATCCTGTGATATTTAAAAATGTAATTTCATCGGCACCCTCTTTGTAATACCGCCTGGCAAGGTCAACAGGTTTACCCAGATTCCTGACATCCCCTTTTTCTCTTACATCATATTGATCCCCTTTGGTCACCACAAGATCGCCGTTATCATTGGCTCTGACATCCAGGCAGGCAACAATTCTTTTTGAAAGCCCTTTTCCCTTGATGTCAACTTTGTGTCGGGATTTCAGATCCTTTTGATAAATAAAATTTTCAAGCAGTTTGATGCCGCTGCTTCCACTTTTTTCCGGGTGAAACTGGGTCCCGATAATATTACCTTTTTGAACACTGCTCACAAATTCATAATCATAATGTGATGTGGTTAACACAACAGACTCGTCCTCAGGTACAATATGATAGGAGTGGACAAAATAAAATTTTGTGTCCCGTGCAATACCATTAAAAACAGG
>CAYWGN010000317.1:0-5352 GCA_964457495.1 uncultured Desulfobacula sp. | reverse complement strand
CCCTTGAACAGAAGAAATCGGCTGTTAAGGAAAAAGTATCTGTTAAAGAAAAAAAATCTGTTAAAGAAAAAGATATTGCTACCACAGATCTTAGGGCTATGGGTCCTAAAAAAGAGCTGCTCCTAACCGATAAGCAGGCCGCCTTTTGGCACAAAAAAGCAGCAGAACAGGGAGATGCCGAAGCTCAGTATACTCTTGGGGTTCTGTATTCTAAGGGCAAAGGGGTACCCCAGGACGATACACTGGCCGCATTCTGGTATAAAAAAGCAGCTGAACAGGGGAATGTCAGCGCTCAGTTCAATCTTGGGATTATGCATTCTAAAGGCATAGGCGTACCACAGGATGATAAACAGGCATCATTCTGGTACAAAAAAGCACTTGAGAAGGGGAAAGCCAGTGCCCAAGCTAATCTTGGATACATGTATCTTGTCGGCAAAGGTGTGCCCCAGGATGATGTACAGGCTGCATACTGGTATAGAAAAGCAGCTTACCAGGGAGATGCTTCAGCTCAGTTCAATCTTGGATACATGTATCTTGTCGGCAAAGGTGTGCCCCGGGACGATAAACAGGCAGCATATTGGTATGAAAAAGTAGCTGGCCAGGGAGATGCTTCAGCCCAGTTCATTCTTGGCCGTATGTATTCTAACGGCACAGGGGTGACGCAAAATTATCAACTGGCTTATGTCTGGGAAAGTTTAGCAGCAGCCCAAGGTTATGAATTGGCGATAAAGGACTTAAATATTCTCGTTAAAAAATTATCGCTTCAAGAATTGGCAGAAGCTCAAAACCTTGAAGCAAAAATCCAGCACCAGATAGACCATCCTCCTGAATAACAACAAAATTCATGGCCTCCTCATTATCAGACATTAACCATATCTTCTATTTTCTTCAATTGTTTTTCTAAATCCTTTGATTTTTCCATATTATTTTGTTCTTCAAGTTGTTCCATTATCGAATCAAACATCTTTCTGAGCGCCGGTAAAACCTCATTTTTAAAGGTTTCTTTTTGCTCTGCTGAAAATTTTGAGATTTGATTAACAAGTTCATCTATCTTTTTATGGAATGCTTCAGTGTTAAAAGTATCTATATATTTTTCAAGTTGACTTACAAGTTCGTTATTTTGTTTTTTAATACTATTCATTACCTTTTTTAATTCTTCCCCAGCCCTATTAATTTTGTATTCGAAAAAGGTAATTCCTTTCACTGAAGATCCTGATTTTAAAGGTGTTTTATCCGATGTATCTAAAGAAGAAATAGCAACAATGTATGTGCTTGAATTCTTTGAAAAAATATTACTCATCAAAACGAATGGTGTGCTCTCATATATTTTTTCTTTATATTTTTTCTCAATAATGATTTCAACTTTGGACATTTGAGACTCAACCAAAGACACTTTTTTTACCTTCCCTATTAATACCTTTTGGCCTTTTGGATCTTCTGCTAAATATACTTCACTACCTTGAATAAGATTTTTATGATTTTTATAGGATACATCAATCACCAAGTCTCTTTGAAACAACGACATGATATTTGGCAGCGGATTTGCTAAACAAAGGTTATTGAAACCTAAAACAATAATAACGAATAATATGACATTTGAATAATTTTTCATTATACGCTCCCTTAGATTTGATTGAGTTTTTCAAAACTAAAATAAGATCAATACCATTTCACATCAGTTGGATTCTGATATCATAATATCTTCTCCAGATGCCATGGGAATTATAGAACATTTTTATAATTTGACAAAGGTTATCCAGACACAGCAGTACCCCAGTAATTAAAGCTTGCCAGTTTAAAGTTGCTCATATACCCAGTATCAAGGTGTTTGATTTTAAAACCGCTTTTTTTAATAAGATGGGGTATGGGCCTGTTAAGGTTGCAACCGCCGCTCATCCTTTTCCAGATCGGGTTCATCCTGTTCTGCCATTTAAGGATTATATCATCCGGTGCTATTCCGTGTTCACAAAAAATCAAATTACCCCCTGGTTTCACAACCCGGTTCATTTCAATTAAAGCCTTTAATACGTCAGGGATTGTGCAAAGGGTATAGGTGACCACCACAGTATCTGCATCATTTTTTTCAAGGGGGATCTCTTCTCCGGACAGACCTATAAACTTAACATTGAATGGCAAATCAACGGCCTTTTTTTCTGCAATTTCCCGCAATTGTTTTGAAGGATCAAGACCCCATAAAAAATTGATTTTTTCCGGATTATAAAATGGAAGATTTAGTCCTGACCCAATGCCTATTTCAAGGACTCTTCCATGGGCCTGGGGAATAATTTTTGCCCGTTGATTATTCATATCTTTTCCTGAACAAACCCAGTGTATCAGTTTGGGAAGAACGTACGTATTATATATGTCCATATTTAATTCAGGCCCAGTTCTTCATATTTTTTTCTGTTACTGCAGGGCAGGGATTATTAGGACCTGTTTTCATTTCCAATCCTTTATTTAGAAAAGTGTGTCTTTATTTTTATTTTAAATTTGTTTTACATCATTTGCCGTCTTTTGTTAAGATTATTTCAGTTATTTTAATTTTTGTTTACTTATTATATGGTTGGGGGGCGAAAAAATGAAATCCATACAGGCGGAGTTTGAAGAAACATCCAAAAAAATCTCCATTGTAAAGAATGCTGAAGAGGAAAACTGGGCCAAGGTCTGCAGAAAATTCAATGATGATGTATCCCGTGTCTGTGATGTCATGGATAAAGAAGATTATACTGGATTGTTTGAGTGCTTTGATGATGATAACAAGCGATTTTTTTACCTGGTTAAGGAAGACAAAAACGTATACCGCATGAAGCACAAATATTTTATAGATAACCTCGGGTTGAAATAAAACCATCCCTGCTGTAAAAAAGAACATTTTAAAAGAGATGGATATTTTAGAAGAAATAAACGGATGAAAACTTACAAGGCCTATGCCTTTTGGGAAGACAAATGATTAAATCCATGAATATTGCCTGGTGGGTGCAAAGATGGGCGGAACTGACACCAGACAAGCCGGCAATTATATTTGAAGACCAGACCATTTCCTATCAAGCGCTTTGCAGGCGGGCGGATCAGACGAGCTGCTGGCTTCAGTCCATTGGGATTGAAAAGGGTGACCGCGTGGCAGTGATGCTTAATAATTGTCTGGAGTTTCTGGATTTGTTTTTAGCATGTTCCAGACTGGGGGCTATTTTTGTCCCCATAAATTTTCGAATTACATCTGTTGAACTGGATTATTTTATCAAAAATTGCCGGCCCAGGCTTTTTGTTCATGGAGATGGATTTGGAAGCGTAGTGAATGTGCTTGAGCTGGAAAGCTATTTGCCCCCCATGATGGTGGGGGTTGTGGGAAAGGCTCAGTTCAATGGACGGGTATTTGATTTTGTCAAAGAAACTGAAAAGTTTGATGGGAAAAGGGCCTTTTTAACAAGGAGCCTTGGTCCTGCAGATCCTGAAGAACCCCAGGTCATAATGTATACATCAGGTACAACGGGACAGCCAAAGGGAGCGGTTCTGTCCCATAGGAAAACCTTTTTTAACTGCCTGAATGCAGATATTTTTTTTAAGCTTCATGTTTCTGATATCATGTTGATTTTTTTGCCCCTGTTTCATTCAGGTGGCCTTTTTATCCAGGCAGCCCCGATTTTTTATAAAGGGGCAACCATAGTTCTTCACAGAAAATTTGATCCTGTCATGGTTTACAAGGATATTGAAAAATACCGGATTACCAAGTTTCTTGGTGTTCCAACTGTATACAGGGAATTGTTAAAAGTTGACCCTGAAAAACGCAAAGATATTTCTTCTTTGCGGGTATGTGCCGGGGGCGGGGAAAAGCTTAACCAGGATTTGATTGAAAAATGTGCAAAAGCAGGCCTTGGTTTTCGTCAGATCATGGGCCAGACAGAAACCTCTATCTTGTTATGGGCCTCTGAAGATGACCCCTTAAAAAAGCCTGGAACAGTGGGGCGGCCTGTTTTTCATGCAGAAGTCTGTATCCTTGATGATCGGGGAAAATTGGCAAAGACCGGTGAAATAGGCGAGATTGTTGTCCGGGGATCTATTATGATGAAAGAGTATTGGCAGGATCCTGTGAAAACAGAAGAAACCATTAAAAACGGGTATCTTCATACAGGGGATCTGGCCCGGATGGATGAAGACGGGTTTTTCTATCTGGTGGGAAGGGCCGGGGACATGTATATCTCGGGTGGGGAAAACGTATACCCGGCAGAAGTGGAAAAAATCCTTAAGCTTCATCCGGAAATCGAGGATGCAGCGGTTGTGGGAATGCCTGATAAAACATGGGGTGAAACAGGGCATGCCTTTGTCATCCAGGCTCCCGGGGCTTGCCTGACACAAGAGGATGTCATTGCCCTGTGTAATGGTAAACTTGCAAAATATAAATGGCCCAAAAAGGTCACCTTTAAATCTGAATTTCCCCGGACTTCCCTTGGCAAGGTCAGAAAAGGGGAACTTGTTTAATTATTTTTTTATATCCTTCATTTGCTTTTTCAAAATTTCCAGTACATTGCTGCCGCTTTTTTTTGCAATCATATGGGCATCATCCACAATTTTTTCTGCATGAGCGGATATAACTGTCTCATCGGGTAAAGCTGTGCCGGATTTTTCATATTGCCAGACAAGAAGCCTCTTGGCAAAAGCAACCTGCTGTTTCCGGATAAATCCATTCTTTCCAAAAATAGCCATAGACGTTATCCCTCCTCATCATATCAATTTCAAATCTGATTGCTGCAGCAAATTCCAACAATCATTCCATTCCCACTGATCCCAGGTCCTGAATCCCCATCCAAGTTCCTTGAATCGGTCATGATCATTTTTGCCTTCTCCTCCATAATCCGCTCCCAAAGCTTTTCCGCTGGTACATCATTGGGGTCATAGGGCACCAGTTCGCCTCGAAAGGCTTTGGCAAGGACGGATTGGGAGAGTTTGTCGATGAGTGCTTTGGCATTTTGGTAATGGGTTTCCAATTAGTCGCAAGCTCTGTCGTGAGTTTGTCACAAGTTTTTGTCATAAGATGTCGCAAGTTCAAATCCTTACAAGATAGACCAACTGATTTGTTGCACCTTCAGCATCAAGCAGTTCTTTTTCAATCATTATTTTTAGATCACGCTGCAAACTGCGTCGGTTGACCTCTGGGCATAGCACCTCATAATCCTGGATGGTCAGTCTGCCATTCTGAAGAAGATATTCAATTGCTTTTGTTTGTCTCCCATTCAGGTTGTGTTTCTGTGTTAGAACATCCCGTCGAATCACCTGCTCCCCGCGTTCCTTAACCTCAACCATTTGAGTTTGAAGACCGGTAATGAAGTATTCGAGCCATCCGGTCATATCCATGTC
>CAYWGN010000316.1:0-5388 GCA_964457495.1 uncultured Desulfobacula sp. | reverse complement strand
TGACAACGCTGATAAATACTTTTTGTTATTGTAATTTTAAAACATGTTCAGAATATTTTGGTCTTTAAATTATGATAAATTTTGATCTATCAAAAAAAAGATCCAATTTCCTTAACATATCTCCATTATTGATTCTTTTTTGTATAATTTTTCTTATTGTCTTTTCCCCGGTCTTAAAGGGACTCATCAGTGCCTGGACTAATTCAGAAGACTATTCCCATGGTTTTTTTATTATTCCGATCAGTATATATCTGATATGGATGGAAAAGGATAGGATCATTGAGACCCCCAAAAATAATCAACAAATAGGATTTTTTGTTTTCCTTTTTGGTCTTTTGATTTTTATTGTAGCAAGTTATGCCTATATTACCACCTTAGCATCTATGGCAATGCTTATCACTTTATATGGTGCGATTCTGTATTTATATGGTTTCCAGACGTTTCGACTGCTGCTATTTCCTTTATGCTTTCTTGTTTTAATGATTCCTGTTCCAGCACAAATTTATTCAAGCCTGACGATTCCTTTACAGCTTTTTGTTTCAAAAATAAGTACCGATCTCGCCATGCTGTTAAATGTTCCAATTTTCAGGCAGGGTAATGTTATCCAGTTACCAGAACAGACACTTGAAGTTGTACAGGCATGTAGCGGCCTGCGATCTGTTGCGTCACTATTGGCGGTAAGTGCAATTTTTGGATATTTAAGGGTTAATTCCAATTATCTAAGAACTATTATTCTTTTTTTAAGTATTCCAATCGCTATCCTTGTTAATATTTTTAGGGTTATGATCATGATCATCGCTTCTTATTATTTTCAGTATGATTTATCCCAGGGCACGATACATACAATTTTCGGTATGATGATTTTTGCATTGGCACTCGCAATTTTGTTTTCGTTAGGAAAGGGGCTTTCTTTTTGGGACAGATCAGATCTAAAGAATTAATTATATCTATTGTCTGCTTAGTTATTGCAGGATTAATGATTAAATTAATCCCTTCTTCAACCATAACACCCAAAACAGCATTATTAAGGGACTCTTTAAATAATATCGAAGGCTGGACAAATTCAGGCTTTGACCCATTAGAAGAACAGATTATTGATGTCCTGTATTTAGATGATTACGTAAATATGAATTTTTCAAATGGAAAAGAAATTATCTCTTTATATGTCGGTTATTATTTGTCCAATAAAAAAGTTGGGGCTGCACATGATCCATTGGTTTGCTTCCCCGGCCAGGGATGGAAAATTTCAAATAAATCTACAGAAAAATTACAACTCACTTCATTCGGTGATGAATCGATCTCTTATTCTATTATGGTTGGTTCGCTTGGGCAGCAAAAGGAACTGATTGTCTATTGGTTCCAGGCATATGATACAGCTAATAACAGCACCCTTTCACAAAAGTTATCTTTGCTATTTAATAGAATTCTTCATAAAGGCGAGGACAATGCATTTGTCAGATTAACTATTCCACTCAATGACCGATCTGTTTTAGAATGCAAACACATTGTTGATAATTTCATTAAAAATTTTCATCCTGTCTTTATTGAGTACATAAAGACAGGATGACTCAATCAAAATTTTGAGGCGAAAAATGAATAAGCATTATCGGAAACTATCATTTTTATTTTTAATTATAACAATGATAATTTTACCACAATTTGCAAAGGCCAAGGATATGATTGAATTTAAAAAGATTGAGGACGTACCGATCGAGAAATGGGAACAATTGGCAAACAAAAGAATCTATTTTGGTCATCAGTCTGTTGGATTTAATATCATAGATGGAATTGAAAAAGTTTTATCTCTTCATCCAAGCATCAAACTTTCAATCGTTGAAACACGAAAAGATGATCTCATCAATAAAGGGATTTTTGCACATTTTAGAGTAGGTGAAAACAGAAACCCTTTTACAAAAATTAATGATTTCGTGAATGTAATCGACAACGAACTTGATAAAGCCCCTGACATAGCATTTTTAAAATTTTGTTATGTAGATGTACCTGACAATGTTGCAGTATATAAACTCTTTGAACTATACAAAGCAAAAACTGAAGCTTTAAAAAAAAATCATCCAAACTTGAATATTGTACATTTCACAATGCCGTTAAAAACCCAGCACTTTTCCTGGAAATCAAAACTTAAGAATTTTATTGGCAAAGAATCATGGGAACTGGCTGAAAACATAAAAAGAAACAATTACAATAAACTGTTACTCGAAGAATATAAAGGGCGGCAACCTATATTTGATATCGCATCCTACGAGGCCACCTTACAAAATGGATCACAAGCCGTTTTTAAATACAAAGGAGAGCAGTTTTTATATATGCAGGATTCATATTCTTCTGATGGAGGGCATCTCAACTCATTAGGTGCCCAGGTTATTGCAGAACAGCTTTTAATCTTCTTGGCAGAAAGTTTAAAATAATAATGAAATTTATTTTTTTTATTTCGATATTTATGATAGCTTATATTTACATTGGTTATCCACTATGTGTATTCCTTTTCTCAGCATTTAAAAAAAATAAAATAGATAAAAACAATTCATATGAACCCAATATCACTATCCTGATTGCAGCATATAATGAAGAAAACAATATTGAAGAAACCATAAAAAATAAATTGGCTCAGGACTATCCAGTTGAAAAAATTCAAATTATCGTTATTTCTGATGAATCAACAGATCACACTGATGATATTATCAAAAAGTTTGAAAAGTATGGTGTCAAGCTTTTAAGGCAAGTCCCAAGAGCTGGGAAAACTTCAGCGCTTAATATAGGAATAAAATCTGCTTCTGGAGATATTTTGGTTTTTTCTGATGCAAATTCCATCTATAAAAATGATGTATTAAGAATGCTTGTGAGAAATTTTTACGACCCACAAGTTGGATATGTTACCGGCAAAATGATATACACAAACCCGGATGGATCAACCATAGGTGATGGTTGCAGTTCTTATATGAGATATGAAAATATACTCAGAAAAATAGAAACTGATATAGGTTCCGTTGTGGGTGTTGATGGGGGAATTGATGCCGTTAGAAAAAGACTTTATCAACCAATGAACCCGGATCAGTTGCCCGACTTTGTTCTGCCTTTGAAAGTTGTTGAACAAGGTTATAGAGTTGTCTATGAGCCGGAGGCTTTGCTCAAAGAACAATCCTTAAAAAATTCCGATGATGAATATAGAATGCGTGTCAGAGTATCTCTCAGAGCTCTTTGGGCCTTGAAGGACATGAGAAAACTTCTTTGGAATAAAATGAATCGACTGTTTTCTTGGCAACTCTGGTCGCATAAAGTATTAAGATATCTTTGTTTTATATTTCTTATTATTGCCTATTTTTCAAACCTTATCCTTTGGTCAGAGCATGAATTGTTTAGTATTTTATTCATTATTCAATCAGCTGGATACACAGGGGCGCTCATTGCGCCTGTTTTATTCAGATTTAATAATAAATTCTGCATACTTTTTTTTATTCACTATTTTGTTTTATTGAATCTGGCATCAATGCATGCGTGTATTAAATTTTTTCTTGGAAAAAAACAAATAACATGGTCCCCCCGAAAAGGATAAAACGATTGGTAAAATTAAAATTTATGAGCATCTCAAGTGGCTTAGCACATATTTAGAAAAATAAAAAAGAAGTATAGCATATTTGTATAGTCAAGCCTTTATTAAGTATGGGTGCTTGGGTAGAGAAAAATTGATATTTTGCATGCAGAAATTTTTCTAATAAAGGGATGTTTTTTTTACTTGATTAGATGGGCGTGGGATAATTTAAAAGCTTGGAGAGAAAGAGTTTATGATTAAAAGGGATTTTCCATTAAAGGTTGAAATGCTATATGAGAAAAATGCGATAACTATCTGGATTGACAGTAATTTTTGGGGCGGCCCTATAATAGCTAAAAATATAGAAAAAAAAACCGGAATGAAGTTTATTGAAAGAATTTCGAATGATATACCATATGCGAAATTTCAAAAATTAAAAAAGAATAATTTATATACTTTTGAGTTACGTTTTAAAAATTTATATCGAAGCATAAGATATAAACCCTTTCAAAAAGAGATTCTTTTTTCTGGACAAAAACCGTTACGAATTCAAGGAGTAGGCTCTGGTAGATCAGGAACAACATCTTTTGCTATTTGGTTAGATAACATGGTGTTTAATGATGGAGAAAAAATTATATCTAAGCATGAAACATTGGCCAAAAGAATCCTATCTTTGATCATAGAAAATAAGTATGATGAGGTGAAAAACATTGTGAAATCGTTTAGCCATAATGTTGAAACCGCACCCTATTTTTCATTTGCGCCTCAATCAATTATTGGAGGAAAGGTTATATTTCTAATTAGAGATGGCAGAAATGTTGTAAATTCAGGAATGAGAAGAGGATGGTACTTACGAGAAAGTATTTGGGATAAAGCAAAACCAGATTTCACCGGGTCTCCATTTGAAAAATCGTGCCAATTCTGGTCTAAAAGTTGTGAAGTTTTATTGCCCATTGCAGATGTTGTCTGTAGATTAGAGGATTTGGTCAATTCTGAGAAAGTTAGGTATTCTCTGTTAAAAAAATTAAATATTAAATCAAGTGACAAACCATTTCCGATTGCAAATACCTCAAAAACTCATTTTGTTGAATTTGAATGGACTAAAAAAGAAGAAGAAATTTTTAGAAAGTATTGTGGCAAATTTATGGATATGTTTTATTCAAAATGGCGTAGTAATGAAAATATTTGATATAGTTATGGATATAAATAGCAAGGGTGAAAAGCCTTGCTGGATGATCAGCGTCAGTTATAATACCCCCTGGGGAAAAATAATTGTCGTTGATCAGCTGGACAAAAATAAAAATGAAACATTAAAGAAAATAGGTGCATTTAATGTATATTGATCATATTGGTATTGTAGTAAAAAACATAATAAAAGGAATCGAGCACTGGAATTTTTTTTTTGATTATGAACAACATACAGAGATAATAATAAATTCTGTACAAAGCGCTCGAATAGTTTTTTTGAAAAAAAAAAATTCTTTATCAGTTAAACTTGTTGAACCTTTAGATGAGACGTCACCTGTATGGAAATTTGCAAAAAAAGGTGGTGGGCTCCATCATTTGTGCTTTAAAACTGAAAATATTTATAAAGAAATTGAAATATTAAAAAATAAAGGGATGAGATTACTTTCAGCCCCTGCACCAGGGGAGGCTTTTGATAATGAAGATATTGCTTTTTTATATGCTAAACAGGGATTAAAAATTGAGATTATTGATACTGATAAAAAGGCTCTTATTCTCAACGATTAGAAAATTTTTTTAACATTACTGAAGGAAGATAGGGATAGGGATATTTGATGTATCAGATATTAAAAGAGTTTTTAAGGTCACTTAAATCT
>CAYWGN010000315.1:0-5445 GCA_964457495.1 uncultured Desulfobacula sp. | reverse complement strand
CTGTTAAAAGCTATCGTCTTGTTAAATACATTTTCAATGAAGATCATAAGAAAGAATATAACGATAAATATTTCATCCATATATAGAAAAAGAGATTTTAAGTCACCTGATATTGAGAACATTTCAATTAGAGTTGGCGCAACCCATCCCCAACACATGACAAGAGAAGCTACCGTCAAGGGATACTTGTTAACAGCCCCAATAAAAAATATTAAAAAAACTAAGGCATTTGCTATTAATAAGATTTTATCTAAGTAAGATAACATAATTGTATAAAAAATCTAAAATTTTAAAGGCTTTGATTAATTTTCTTTCTTTTTAGATAGATCAGCTTTGAGATCCTTGCACGATTAGCAAGTTTTTCTCGAATCAACCCTACAACGATTTTCAACTAACTTACGACTAAGGGCTCCGTTCTCAAGAGCCTTTTCCCGTATCAAATCTAATTTTTCGGGAAGACTTTGGCAAAGCTTGCCTTGCAAAGCCCACAACTTGTCAAAACGGTCTATCAAATCTTTTGTTGTTAGGTTGTCTATATTCAGAACAAAATCAGACAAACCCAACATATTCATTATACCTTTGGTTTTAGGAAGGTAAGATATCGCTAGAACAGGTATGCCGCTACTTAAGGCAAAAATGTTTGAATGCATACGGCTTCCAACAAATACTTTCATTAAACTCATAATAGATTTTATGGTTGATGGATCCTTCCCTTTAAAAAGGTGTACCATATTGGGTTTTGCGCAAGCCTTATAAAGTCGTTTTGTTATAATTTCATCGCCATTCTTGACGTAGCTCTTAGCCAACACAAATGGAAACATTACTACATGGGTGTTGTAGGTATGGTTAATGTGATCTAAAAGATTGACCATGGACTTTACATAGGACTTTATAGCTGCTGACTTGTCCTGAGCGTTAGGGAAATGCCAGTCAAGAATTGTCATTCCCACTAAATCAACTCCCTCAGGAATACCGATCTCTTTTAGCAATCCTCTCCCATATTTTTCATTCCCTTTAGGAAGTAAGAAGGCTTCGTCGGCAGTAATATGGATATTTGGCCTTTTTAGAGCAAGAACTTTATTGCAGACATTTAAGGAAGGTTCGTCCCTTACTAAAATAAGGCTGGTTCTGCTCAATATCATTCTTATTAGCCAGTGGAATTGCTTTCTGTCAAAGGGCCCAATTGATTGGGCATAAATAACAACGGGCCTTCCTGATAAGATGGATAGAAATATAGGGAAAAGATGGTGAACCATGGGCATTCTACTCTCCTTAACGTCGTATAAAAAGCCGCCAGGTTTACTTATAATTAATTCTGAATCACACATTATATTGAGCATTTCTTGCATATTACTTGAAAGTATAAATGGCAGATTTATATTAAAGAATCTCTTGAGCAAAATGCCGAGCACAAGAGCCACTGACTTACCACCTAAAAAAAACAGCTTTCCAAGAAATGTTTTATAGGGTGTCCGAAAGCTTGTTGGCCCTTCGATTTCAGTTGCAAAATATTGGTTTAAATTAAACTTCTGCCCAGATGGCCTATCGATATTGGAAAAAGCTGTCATTATGCATATCTGTGCATCCTTGAATTCCCTATTCAAGCTCAAGAGCAATGCTTCCATAAGACCTAGGTCACCAATGTTCCAATAATTTGTACCATGCAAGACAGTAATGATTCGTTTTTTCATTTTTCGTCCTATTTTAGCAGTCTTTTTATAAAGCCATATATTACCACTTTTTCCTCCAGATTAAGGATCTGAACAGATATTGCCACAGTGAGTATTAAAAATATTACCATAGATAAAGCTATTGAAATTGTGTTTAACAACAGGCATATAGGCATAAGACAGCCAATCATTAAAAAACCTTTAATCCAATAGGCATTGATAAATGAGAATTGGGTCATTCTAAGACTGAAGGTAAAATAAAGCACCAACAGAAACAGATGGGTGATAATAGATGTGCATGCCGCACCCCTTGCTCCGTATAGTGGAATGAAATAAAGATTTAATATTATATTGATTAAAAGAGAAAGGGCAACGCTAAGGGATCTCAACTTCTGATTACCAGAAATTGTTATAAATGCCGCATAAGATGTGAGTATGAACCTTATGAGAATAACCAAAGAGAGCATTTGCAATATAATTATAGCGCTGGAGTATTGTGAACCATATAGAAAGTGAATCAAATACTCCGCATACACGAAAAGACCAACGGCAGCAAACCCTCCAATCAGGAGCAGATACTTATTTAATGCAATACCGTCCTTTCTAAACCCTGCAATATCGGATTTTAACTTTTTTGCAATAATGGGAAAGTAGGATGAAACCATGATTTCGTTTACTATCATAGTTGCAAGCACTATCCTCATGGCCATTTGGTAGACCCCAACGTTGGCATTGCCACTGAAGTATGACAAGAAAACTGTATCAATTTGAAGGTATAAGGTTGAGAGGATGGCATGAATTCCGTATGGAAAGGATGTCATAAGGACATGTATTCCTCTCTTGAAATCAAAAGAAAATGAAAACATCCCTATCTCCCTTGCTACAAGATAGAAGCTCATAACTAAATATATGATGCGTGAAACAAGCATTGCTAAAGCAATTGCAACTGTTTTATATTCTATGTAAAGCAAGACAGTAATAAAGAAAAACTGTGTTGCATTCAAAACTATAGTGGGATAAGTCTCGAAATGAAACTTATTTAATCCCTTGAATATGGCGTTGAAAAAAAAAGCAAAGGAATGCAGTATCGATCCAAACCATAATATGGCTATAATTATTACAGTTTCAGTTGGATATGCAACAATATCAACTGCTGTAAAAAGAACAATGGTAGAAAAAATAGTAATAATAATTTTGCTATTAAAGAAATCCTTTGCAATATCCAACGCCTTATCTGGTGCAATTGCTATATCTTTTATAAGCTGAAGTCTGAATCCATAATCGATAATCATTAGAAAAATCCCTGTAAAGGACAAGGCTAATGTTAAGCGTCCGAATTCTTCAATTCCCAACTTTCTTGCAATAAAAATAAATAAGATGAAATTGGAAAAAAATCTCACGCCTGCAGTAAGAGAACTGAATAGATAATTTCTGGTTAATTTTCCCAATTTAAGAGACCTTTGATTATTTCATTATTTCTGTTGTTTGTTCTTTCGATATTCGATATTGGTAAGGAAAATTTCACAAAGCGATTTAAATTTTTTTGTTTTCTCTGTGTTTTTTGCCATTTAAATTGTCCTATGCAGTTGCTGTCTTTTTTGAAATGTTTTTGTACCCGCGGCTTAAGCTATTACTCCGGTAATTAAAAGTATCATACAATTTGGATGCCTCGTTGTGGTGGAACACAGTATATATATTTATGCACATTAAGATTTTAATAGGTATAATATGCTTCTTTGAAAATAGCTGTTTCGGATACGCCTTTTTTTAATAGGATGTTATAAACTTGTTTGAGCATATAGGGATTTCCACATATGTAGCACAGGGTATTTTTTGAAATTTCAGAGGTTTTTATAAAATTTGTGACGCGGCCGTGAAAGTCACCGCCTTTTTCCTTGGTCAGGCATGATGTGTATCTTTTGGGGTCTATCCCTTCTGCTAAAACACAATCTTCCTGATATCGTATCCCATGTATGACAGTGTAATCAAGATCAGGATAGGTTTTTATAAACGAGTGAAATGGTCCAATCCCAACACCGGTGGCTATAAAGAGGTGTTTTTTTTCAGGTTCCTCAGAAATAAAGAAGTCGCCATAAGGTCCTACAATTTCAACTTTTTCACCAGGGCGTAGTTGGCTTAAATAGGGGCTGATTTCGCCGTGTCTTACTTTTTTGATTAGAAACTCAAGGTAGTCGTCATTGAGTGAAGAGCAAAAAGTATAATCCCTGTTTTTATGGTATTGGAGGTATGAGCCTATGCTTACATTCTGACCTGGAATAAATTGAAAATCCCCTTTTTCCAGGGTTAATCGAAACGCATCCTTGGTGAGTTGTTCATTTTTAACGACCCGGGTCATGAACCGTTGATCGTTGCTTATGGGGAATGTTTCATCCGGTTCTAAGGAAAACGGTTGCTTTCCACGAAGATCCCCTTGCTTTGGATCCTGGCCCACAGGGTATTGCTGTGGCAGGCAAGATCTGTCGATTTTTTTGCCCATCAGGCTTTTCAATTTGTTTTTCATTACCCAGGCAAGTGGATGTTTTAGATATTTTTTCATTACAGGCGCTGCTGTGCCGACCATCCAGCAATTTTTCGGACAGGTTCTGACACTGCCCCTAACTTTTTCTGCCTGTTTAGAAAACCAGAGAGATTCAAACGAGTCAGCATCTCGGATGTTCCCCATGCTTTCTTTCCAATAACGCTCTTCAAGGCCGTTGCACGGGTAAACATCTCCAAAGGGTTCAATGAAAAAATTAACAGTGCCGGCTTCGCAGGGAAGTAGCCGTTTATTGCCATGGATGTAGTTGATCAGGCCGACATTGAAAAAGGCACGGAACCAGTCTTTTGGGTTTTTCCCTTTTAATAATTCATCAGCAAGGTCAAAAAAACTGTCAACCACTTTGTCTGTATCCATTATTTTATTATCATGCTTGTGGAAATAAAATGAATTGTGGAATGTGGCTGTGGCAAAGTCCATGTTCAGGTTTTGAGTCAATTGGTATACTGGCATCAACTCATGGCAATTTTTATGGGAAACAGTAGTTGCAATGCCAATATCTTTAACCCCCATCTGTCTTAATCCCAGCAGAGTTCTAAGGCCTCTGTCAAATCCACTGTCTCTTCCTCTCATGTGGTCATTTATGGTTGAAAGGCCTTCAAGGCTGACTCTGATACCTATGTTCGGGAATCTGTCAGCTATGGCAAGGATCTCATCCACATGGTATCCAGCGGTTGAGATGACTACTCTTGGGGCTTTTTTAAAGGCAACTTCAATAATGTCATCAAGGTCATTTCTAACAAACGGTTCACCCCCAGTGATATTGATAAATTTTAACTGGGGCAGAATTTCAAGTTCTTTTGCCTTAATTTCTTTTAAAATATCAGAAGGGTTCTTCCAGATGTTGCACATCCTGCAACGCATGCAGCACCTGTAAGTGGTTATGATGGAAACATCTGTTGGAAGGGATATTTTATTCATTCATTTGCTCTTCATTTTTGTTATAATTCACTATTTTGACTGTTGAGTTGTTAAAAGCTCTCTTTTTGTAATTGAGGTGTCCGTGTCGAGATCCTATATTAGCCATTCAGTGGTAAAGTATTGATTGCTTCCAGCGGATCCTTCCCATCTATGTGTTTTTTACACCAGTTGTATTCTTATTCGACCTGCACCTTCCAGCATTTTTTGAATTTCTGTTGGCAGGTAGAGCTGATGATTTCTCCTTTTTTTGCGATTAGCATTGTTCTTCCAATCGTTCCTAAAATACGTTTGTCCTGC
>CAYWGN010000314.1:0-5474 GCA_964457495.1 uncultured Desulfobacula sp. | reverse complement strand
ATCGAGAATTGCTGTGCCCCTCATTCTCGTTTAAAATTGCTCCGCTTTCAAAAAAAGGATGTTATTTTCGAGGTGAACATGCCTGTGCAGGTCATCTTCAAACTCTTTGAGTCGTCTATAAGTAATCGTAAAAGTATTGCAGGCATCCTCCGGTATTGCATAATCATTCGCAAGATAGCGGATTTCATGAACAGCATCACCGATTCCTTCGTGCTCATGGCAAAGTTTTTCAAGAGAAGTTTTGATCACCTCACAATCCGTATCCTGAGGCGTTGAGCCGCTCTTTGTAGCGGCCTCGATCAGTTTGATGGCCGGAAAAAGGATCTTTTCTTCTTCACGGAGATGTCCTTCCATATCAGATATGATTTTATCGAAAGCAGCTGCCGCCCGGTAATCTTGAGCAACTATTTCTCCGATTGTCTTCGGAGAGGGGTCATTTTTTTCTGATGAAGTAAATTCTGTCATAATAATTCCTTTTGGGCTATTTGATCCATATGGGGAAAAGCCCTGCCAAATATTTGGATCAAAGACTATATTTTCTTGCCGCTAAAATACCGCATAAACTGCGCCCTTTCATACATTGAAGGGTCAGCACTTTTATTTTGACTCATTTTTCCTTTAAAATCAGACAATTGTTTAAACCCTTTGGTTACCATCCAACTCTCCAAACGATCCAATAGCTGTTCAAGATATACTATCCCATTATTATAAAGACAGGACACGACTTGAACAGCATCTGCCCCGGCAAGTATTTGTTTGATTACGGCATCACCATCATGGACGCCTGTCGAAGCGGCAAGATCACAATTAACTCTTTGGGCCATAATGGCCATCCATCTTAAGGAAATCGATAGATCAGCAGGTGTACTGACAACGTATGAGGGGACCACCTTAAACTTATCTATGTCAAAATCAGGGTTAAAAAACCGATTAAACAGCACCAGGCCTTTTATACCGGTATTTGAAAATTTTTGAATCATGGGTCCAAGATCTGTGAAATAATAACTGATCTTCAAGGCAACCGGAATGGAGACTTCCTTTAAAATCTTCTCAATAACCTGAAAATAGAGCTTTTCTGTCTCTTCACTTGAACGGCTGAAGTTGCTTGGTAAAAAGAACATATTCAATTCAAGGGCATCCGCACCCGCCTGCTCCAATTGCTTCGCATATGAAATCCATTCAGCTGAATGGTGATAACAATTGATACTTGCAATAACAGGTATAGACACATAGTTTTTGCTCTCTTGAATCAATTGTATATATTTTTTTAGATTATCTTCTCTGATGATATAATCATAAAAATCGATGGGATTTTTTCGACCATCAAAATCAAAATATTTTGGCGGAGGACCGCTTTTTGATTCCCTTTCTATAAAGTCTGAGTATTCATACGCAATCTCTTCTTCGAATATCGATTTGAGAACAATCGCTCCGGCACCTTTTTTTTCAATTTCCTGTATTTTCTTGACCGACCCTGTTAATCCTGAACTCCCGGCGATAATAGGATTTTTTAATTGTAACCCCATATAGTTAGTGGACATATCTACCATGATCTTCCTCCTGTAATAGATTGTTTATTATTTGGAAAGTGGCTTATGTATTGTTAAAGTAGCGCATGTAAAAAATGGTAACAAAGGCGGGCACGGCCAGTGGCAGCACCCGCTTCAGATTCAGGGTTTAAACTAGGCATACCCTTGTTCTTTGTGTTTTTGTGCTATGGCGGCCGCCAAATCATCCAATTGGCTGAACACATCCCGGGTTGGCACACCTTTACAAAGGACGGGATCTATCACCTCTACCTTGAGATTGGGAATCATTCCCGCAAGAACCTCTACGGTCTTGCCGCCCCATCCATAGGAGCCGACAACAGACAAAAATTTTGTGTTGGGTCTCAGGGCATTTACCAGAAAAGCGGCATAGGCTGCATAGGGGTGGGGACCGGCCAGGATGGTAGGGGTTCCCACGACAATGGTGGCAGCATCCACCAGGGCCATGGCCAATTTGCCGATATCGGTCACGGCCAGGTTAAACTGCTCGACCCGAACACCCTTTTCCACCAGAGCGGCAACAAGATGTTCAACCATGAGTTTTGTGCTTTTGTGCATGGACACATAGGGCAGAACAACGGTGTTTTTTGGGGCGCCTTCCACCCATTTGTTATAGGCATCCATAATAAAAGCCGATTCAGGAAAAATCTGCCCGTGGCCGGGAGCAATCATTTCAATATCAAAGGGGGCAAGCTTTTTCATATTTTTTTTGATGATGCTCCTGAAGGGCATCATGATTTCGGCAAAATAACGCTTGGCCGCCTCATAGACCCGCTCCTGATCGGTGACGAAAAGGTCGCTTGAGGCAATATGGGAGCCGAAAAAATCACAACTGAACAGGATCTTGTCTTCTGCAAGATAGGTCACCATGGTTTCCGGCCAGTGAACCCAAGGGGTATAGATAAATTTCAAGGTCTTGTCACCAAGGCTTAAGGTCTCTCCGTCCTCTACGCTTATGAAAAAATCCTCTGGAATGCTTAACAGGTCCATGAGCAATCCCCTAGCCTTGGGAGTGGATATCAATTTTGCTTCGGGATATTTTTCAAGAACCTGCATAATGGTTCCGGAATGATCCTGCTCTGCATGGCTGGAAACAATATAATCAATTTTTTGTATCCCCTCAAGCTGAGCCAGAAATTCTTTTGCCATTGGCGGATCTACCGTGTCGATCAATACCGTCTTTTCGCTGCCTTCAATGAGATAGGCATTATAACTGGTCCCGTCAGGAAGGGGGATAAGGGCGTCAAATAACCGGCTGTCCCAGTCCACTGAACCTAACCAGGAAATCTTTTCTTTAATTTTTCGTATTTTCATGCTACCTCCTTAGTTTATAGTTATTGCTAAACTCATTTTTTTTCCGTTTAAACTATGTGACATTATATTTGTTTTCCTTGATTTAGATCAAGGATTTATACCTTTATTTAATAATATACTTTATTTCAGAATTAAAGAATTGTTAGTAACCTAATAAAAGGAGGGTTTTATGACATTATTAGACAAGTTTTTAAGCCGCAAGGGACTCTATGCATCCTTCTGGTTCATTGGAATCTTCATGGTAGCAATTCTTATCTACTTTACTGCCAATCTGGTAAAAGAGGTGCCACCCATTGCCAAGGCGGTGACTTCGCAAAGTGGCGATGTGCTCTACACCTATGATGATGTTGTGCAGGGCAAGGGATATTTCCAGCAGTTTGACCTGATGGATTTTGGGACGATGCTGGGCATGGGTGCTTATATGGGGCCTGATTTTTCAACCGAGTTTATGCATAAAAGAGCAGAGTTCCTTTATGATTATTTTGCCAAACAAAAATTTGGCAAATCTACAGCGAATCTTTCTAAAACAGAGTTGGCTGTTGTCAAGGCAATGACAATTGCTGATTTTAAAGAAAAGACAACTTTAAAGGAGGAAGGAACAACTTATACAGATGCTTCAGCCCTGGCTTACAAAGCAAATGTTGATTATCTGGTTAATTTTTTAGTTAATGGTGATGCGGCCCGTGCCTGGCGAGGCGGTGTGATTCATGAGGATGAAGCTGTTAAAATCGCAGCTTTTGTTGACTGGTCACAGATGGTAGCGAGTTCTTTACGTCCAAATACCGATCGCACCTGGTCAAATAACTGGCCGTCCGAACCAATGATCGATCAAAATATCAAATGGAATTTCCATATGGTTTCTTTGTGGGAATTTTTACTCCTTTGGACCGCCACCATTCTGGTTATATTTTTCTTTTATGAGTTTCTTAACAAGCGGGAAGAAAATGATGAACTTGAAAAACAGCTTGTAATTAAAAAATTATTTCCTTCCCAGAAAAAACTTTTAAAATATGTCCCCATTGTCAGCCTTTTTTTACTGATTCAGGTTTTCATCGGTGGATATCTGGCACATCTGTATTCAGCTCCAGTAGAGAATTTTATCATTCCCCAGGAAATTCTTCCTTTTAATGTCATGAGAGCCCTTCACACGAATCTTGCCATCATCTGGGTTACCATTGGATGGCTTGTTGGCGGAATGCTGATTGCGCCGATGGTTGCTGACGAGGATTTAAGATTTCCCTGGCTGGTTGATCTTCTTTGGGTGGCCTTGCTGGTGGTTGGCGCGGGTGGTCTTATCGGTATTTATGCCGGTGCCCAGGGGTGGCTGCGGGGATCATGGTTCTGGCTGGGTAACGAAGGACGTGAACTTCTCAACCTGGCACGAGTTTGGGATATCGGCCTGGTTATTGGTTTAGTGCTGTGGTTTGGAATGGTTTTTTCTGTCATCCGAAAAGCTAAAACCAATAATTTGTTTGTCGGCACAATTATATGGTCGGCTTTTGGTATCGCCACTTTGTATATTGCCGGAATGATGCCGGTTCATAAAGTCATGCCTAATTTTACGGTTGATGATTATTATCGGTGGTGGGTGGTTCATCTTTGGGTTGAGTTGACATTTGAACTCTTTGCCGCAGGTGTTATCGCCTTCCTGACGGTTGCACTGGGGCTTGTGACCCGGAAAACTGCCGAAAAAGTAATGCTGTTTGAACTTTTCCTGATTATGTTAAGTGGTACTCTGGGAGTCGGTCACCATTACTGGTGGCAGGGGCTTGATGAGTACTGGGTTGCCATCGGCGGAATTTTTTCAGCTCTTGAACCGTTGCCCCTGGTTCTGTTAATGATCGAAGCGATAAAAGAAAGAAGGCATATTAAAGAAAAAGGGGAAGAATTTTATTTTGCACTTCCATTCCTATGGGTTGCCGGTTCGGCAATTATGAACTGGTATGGTGCAGGTTTTCTTGGAATGGTTATCAATACCCCGACCATTAACTATTTTACCCACGGAACACAATTGATTCTGCCCCATGGACATGCTGCATTGTTTGGCGCTTTTGGATTTATTGCCATCGCTTTTATTTATATGACAGCCCGTGCCAATGCCATGGCAGAAGGTCATGAGTGGAGTAATTCATTGGGCACTGCAGGTTTTTGGCTTGCAATAGTCGGCATTATTGGCTTTGGTATTCCAAAACTGATTCTTGGATTTGAGCAGGGAAAAATTGCCCATGATATGGGGTATTATTTTGCAAGACTTCCGGACGCGCTTAACCATATGGATTTCTGGAAACAGATTAACATACTTCCGGACGGCCTGGTTATTTTAGGCGCCGCAATAATTTTTTTAGATTTGGTAACAAAGATTTATTTTCCCAAGAAAGCCTCGGTTTAAAAAAGAAAGCTGTACCAGTTGACATACAAACCATAAAAACAAATACAGCCGCTCAAAATTTATTTGAGCGGTTGTATTAAGTTACACTTACAGGGCTGTTATCAGCAGGCCTGTGAGGTAGGTCATAATGCTTCCTAAAGATTTCAGATCCAGGTAATTGACAGCATCATCATGAAATAAAAACACCGCTTTTGCAGGCAACATATCATCCACATCGTTAAACT
>CAYWGN010000313.1:0-5537 GCA_964457495.1 uncultured Desulfobacula sp. | reverse complement strand
TTCCAGTCAAACCCGATTGATGGATTATATACAACATGATCGCCGGCGGTTTGTTCAGTATAGGTATGTGCATATTTCACATAGGCATCAAGACGTGGGTTAATTTTTTTAAGAAACCGCAAATCCCCTTGTAAGGTTTCAAGATCATCTGTCGATATTTCATATTCAGTTTTTGAATAGGAGGCATTAAGATCCAGGCCAAATTTCGGTGTGAACCAATACATCATATATGATGATGGTCTGTGGGTTTTAAATTCATCTTGATTTGGGTTATCATAATTATCAAAGGCATAGGTATAACTTAAGCTGAAATAGTTATTTATACCAAATTGATGGCGAAGTGATGCTGTTCCTGTATTGGTATCATGTTGTTCCAACGTATTTGTCCGGATAGTTCGACTCAGGCTTCTGTCAAAAGAATCAGAAAAAGTTAATATGGTATTTTTTGATGGCTGTAGGACTGCATCAATGGATATGCTGTGATTCCAGGAATCATATTCATTTTTATCCATATAGTCTGTATAATTAGGGCTGTAGTCAATAAAAAAACTGTTTTGTTTGTCTATCATTCCAAAGGAAAGGCCTACCTGGTATATGGTTGAAAACTCGTCATCTTTATTGTTTTTGCTTTGATGGAAATTATCTGTATACTCTTCAGTTATTGTAATAAGGGGGGTAAATTGTTTTTGTGCAGAAAAGGCAGGTGAAGCTAACAATACAATTAAAAACAGGAACACCCAGGCTTTAAAAATATCATTAAATTTCATTTTAAGCTTCCTCAGCCCAATTTGTGTCAGGGGACAATAATCGTATCATCAGGTTGTAATTGTATATCTTTACTGAAATCACCCTTGATAATGTCTTTATATCGAATAATAATGGTCTCTTCATTATTATTGTTTCTCCGATAAAGAATAATTTTATTTTTATCAGCCCACTCTGTAAATCCACCTGCAAGTGCAAATGCCTGCATCACTGTTAATTTCTTTATCAGAGGATATTCGCCTGTTCTTAATATTTCACCCAGGATATAAAATTGTCGGCTCATGGGATTAATCAGCGTTACCGTTACATTGGGTGCTTCAACATAAACACTTAGTTTTTTTTGAACTGCCATTTTAAGGACCATGGTTGACAAGCCTTCTGCCTGGATGTCATCCAGCAAAGGAAATGTAATTTTTCCATCGCTTCTGACCCTCACGGAATCCACTGTAAAATCCGGCTCCTTCCAGGTCGTGATGGACAAAATATCTCCGATTCCAATTTTATACAGATTGGCATCAGAATTGGTCACCTGATCTGCATTTGACGTATGAATAAAACATGCAAGACAGAATAATACAGCCATCTGATATTTTAATTGTCGTTTGATAGACATAGTTCCACCTTTTCGATTACATTGGTAATCAAGCTTAATTTAATATAAAATAACAATCAATAAAAAACTATCTTGCGCCTTTTCCAAACAAAACAGTCTTTGCAGTTCTAAGCAATATTACCACATCCAGTATTATGGATAAATTCTTAATATAAAAAAGATCATAATTAAGTTTTTCTATGGCATCATCCATGGTTGCACCATAACCATAGGATATCTGTGCCCAGCCGGTAATTCCCGGTTTTACAATAAATCGTTCCGAATAAAATGGAATTTTTTTTTCAAGCTCATCCGTAAAGTGCTTTCGTTCCGGTCTTGGACCGACCATACTCATTTTTCCTGTTAATACATCCCAAAGCTGGGGAAGTTCATCAATCCTTAATTTTCTGATTATTTTTCCTACTTTTGTGATCCTGGCATCATCTGTCTGTGCCCAGACTGGGCCTGACTGTTTTTCAGCATCTTCAACCATTGACCTGAATTTATGCATCCTGAATTCTTTTTTCTTCTGGCCAACCCTGTCCTGGAAAAAAAGAATCTGGCCCTTTGACTCCACTTTAATCAGAATACTGACTATCACCAGGATCGGTGACAGCAGGACCAGCATCATTAAAGAAATAAGAATATCTTCCAGGCGTTTTACTATCGTCCGGAATTTCGATTTTTTAAACCCCTCAGAAAATATAAGCCATGATGGTTTTATCTGGGTAACCAGGAGTTTTCCTGTAAGCATTTCATAAAAAGAACTGCCTTCAATAACTTCTATTCCAGCGGTTCTGCAACGGATTAGTTCCTGGGTGGGGAAAGAGCCTCTTTGCTCTTTTAACGCAACAATAACTTTATTTATGCCTGTTTCTTTGGCAAGAGAACAAAGATCCTTTTTTTCTTTTCTTACACTGATTTTTTCTGAAATATTGATATTTAATACCTCTTCTTCAGAATCAGGAATGATAACGCAAACAGAATAACCGCAATCCGGTTCATTTTCAATTTCATTGAGAATATCAAGGGCAAGGGGGCTGGATCCCAGAAGAATAATGTTTTGATTAAAAATCCCCTTTTTGACAATAAAAATATAAAGAAGTCTCCAGCCAATAATAAATATCAAAAGAAGCCCTATGCTTAATATAAAAATAAACTGATTAATAATAGCAACAGGAAATGCCCAGTAAATCAATCCCAATACAATTGAGGTAATGCCCAATGACTGGAGAAGCCTTATACTGACCTCAACAATGGTGGATGCCACTTTAAAATCATATAAATCGTTATAGTAGAGACAAGTCTGGCAGATACATACCACAAGAAAAATTTTCAGACATAATAACAAATCAAATAAAAAAGAATCGGATTCGGTGAGGATAAGAGTTGCAAGAAGAAATGATCCGAAAATGACAAACCCCTCAATGATAAAAAAAAGAATGTTCCGAATGGGAAAATATTGCTTTAGCAGCCGTAGCATGGGAACCCTTTATTTGCTTCCATAGCCGTATTTGCCATAGCCATAGCCATATCCATAGCCGGTTCTCTTCCTGGCAAAATTATACACAACACCGAGAATTTTCTCTTTTCCATAAATATCAATAAGATCAAGAACATCTTTTTTTCGTGTTTGGCCCTGCTTAATGACAATCACAATTCCATCAACCTGTCTTGCTATGGCATTTGTTTCCGAGGTTAGATGGGGCGGAGGTGTATCAAAAATAATATATCGGTCACTGTATCTTAACTTTATTTCACGAATAAGCTTTTTCATCCGATCTGATGATAAAAGCTCTGAAGGGTTGGTGGGAATTTCCCCGGCTGGAAGAATGGTCAACTTATCCAGAAAAGTTTTAACCAGCAGGGAGGATAAAGGTTTGCCCTTTGAAAGATATTCGCTCAATCCCGGGTTACCCTCCAATCCAAACATGGGCTGAATCGATGGAGATCTCAAATCGCAATCCAATAAAAGTACGTACTCATCAATATTTTGAGCAATGCTTATGGCAAGATTTGCCGCCACAAAGGATTTGCCTTCACTGGGTGAAAAGCTTGTGATCATAATGCTTTTGGGCGGATTACCTTTTTCAGGAAAAAGTATATTATTTTTTAGCAGCCGGAATTGTTCTGCCTCAATTGATTGCGGTTCAAGACCGGTAACAAGAACAGGATCGATATAATAGGTGTCTATCTCATCAGCATCTGATATGGTTTCAGCCATATCAGATATGATTTCATCAATGGAATCATCAACATCAGATATTGTTTCATCAATGGAATCATCCACAGTATTCTGTCCGGTCTTGTTACCTTGTTCTGCTTTTCCCGGGGCCTTGAAAATATTTCCCAATAGATCACTCCAATATTAAAAATGAATAATCGTTTGAATAAAATTAAGGGTTTTATTAATACCTTTTAAATAAAAAAAGTAAAAAAGTAAAAATATGGCGATTGCATAAATGCAGACTATGGCAAATGCAATAAATTCTATCCATTTTTTCCTGCCCGTCCCTGGTTGTTCCAGAGGTGGAATTGATGCAAGTATGGGCAACCCGATTTCTGTTTCAATCTGTTCGTCTCTTCTCAGGGTCGGGTTTAAAAATTCAAGCAGAAAAATTGCCCCACCGCCAATGCCAAACCCTATAGCAAGGGAAAGCATAAAAAGCATTCTGACATCAGGCGAAATAGGTTTTTCAGGAAGTCTTGCATAGTCGAGAATGCGGAATTGCTCTCCTTTTTGTTTTTTTTCCATATTAACCGCAAGTTCAGCTTCAAGACGTCTGGCAAGAAGAGAATTATAACTTTCTTTTATATTATTATAATCCCTTTGGATGGATTGAAGTTCCTGCTCTCTTTTGGGGGTGTCCTCAACTCTTTTCTGATAAACCTGCATTGTTTTTTTAATCTGGCGGATATTTGCTTTTAGATTGTTTATTTCATTTTCCATCTGCCTTAGCGTAAGCTCATGCTGGAATAAAACTGTGTTATTGGAAGACTGTGTGCTGGTGTTAAGTGAGCCTGGGGTTCCTTTATCCTTTTCTTGTTTTTCTTTTTCTACCTTTTTTTTAAGATCGGCTACGCTTTTTGTTAATTTAATAACTTCAGGATGCTGGGTTGTATATTTTACAAGGAACTCATCCAATTGCCTTTTTTCCAGCTCATATTGCTGTTCCAGTGGCGATAAAATTTGGATACCCGCAAGTGTGCCATCTGCCTGCAAGGCTTCCCTGCCGGTTTGCTCCATTTCCCTGAGCCTTGAAATCTGAGTTTTTAAAAGTGCGACATCGTTTTGAGTATCCCTAAGCGTATTTAAATCATCGGAATATTGTAATTGAAGCCTGTCAAGCGTTCTTAAATTTGTTTCCAGTTCACCAGGCAATCCCCCCATATGTTTTGCCCTGTATGTCGCAATTTCTTTTTCGCGATCCTCAAGCTTTATTTTGATTTTTCCCAATTCTGATTCAAGGAAATCGCTGGTTCCCATAGCCTGTATCTCTCTGGCTTTAAGATTTTCATCCATAAAAAAGCCTGCCAGCTTATTGGCTACTTTCATTACGATTTCAGGATTGCCGCCGGTAAAGGATACGACAAAAGCCTCGGTGCTTTGATACCTGCTGCTGGTCTGTGTCACAACAACCCGTTCTCTCATGCTGTTTATTTTATCTTCAGGATACATATTTTCATTATCCTGAAAAAGCCCGAATTGATTAATGATTTTTTCAAGATTGGTTCTGCTTAATATCTGCTGGGAAATCGTGTTGATTCTTTGTTGAGGGTCTGCTGTAACAATTGACTGGACATAGTCTGTCGGCACTTTTTGAGGCTGGATAAGAATTGTTGTGGATGCCATATAGGTTTTAGGTGCTTTAAGGGTATAAAAAAAACCCGCAGTAAGAACAAGGCAAAGAGGGATAATAATCAGCCATCTGCGCCTTATTATAATTTCAAGTATCTGATCTGGTTTTAATGTTGTGGCCTGTTGTTGAAAATCCATCATTCTATATTTTCCAAATCTTTATTTTTTTAAAATCTAATATAAAAAAAGAGATTATATCATTTCTTAAAACAGCTTTCTTGTCAATGGAATTCACACTTTTCCAATATTTAAAGATTCCAAAAATTGCTAAAACTTTAACAAAAATTGTTATTTATAATTTTAGAGCAAAAATATTTTCGC
>CAYWGN010000312.1:0-5557 GCA_964457495.1 uncultured Desulfobacula sp. | reverse complement strand
AAAAAATCAACCCGATACAGAAGAATTAACCTATAATATCCAGCCCGGATTAAGATATGAATTTGTAAATGATTTTACCTTATCAAGTTTTTACAGGTTTACAATTGTTGAAGACAGGCAGAATAGTATCACCAGAGAACGAAATATGATTTATATTTTACTGAAAAAAGAATTTGAACTTTAACCCTATCGAGGCTGGTGAATGGAAGAAAATATATTAACTCCTGGTGATTATCTTGCAATTCTGAATAGAAGGAAATGGGCCCTGATTGTTCCCTTTGTTTTGATTGTTGCGGCATCGATTGTGACAGCAATGCTGCTGCCTTCAGTATATAAGTCCACTGCAACTATCATGATTGAGCAACGTGAAATCCCTGCTCAATATGTCACTTCCAGCATGACAACCTATGCAGAGCAGAGAATGCAGAGCATAAAGCAGCGGGTGCTGACCTCCCAGCAACTTCAAAATTTGATCAGGCAGTTTAATCTTTACGGGAAACTGCAGGAAAAAATAACCATTGATGAAATTGTCGCAAAAATGAGAGATCAGATAATACTGGAACCCGTTAATATCGATGTGGCAGACCGCCGTTCAGGGCGGACCGCAACTGCTACCATTGCATTTACCCTGTCCTATGAGGGAGAAAATCCTGGAAAGGTTCAACAGGTTGTTAATACTATTGTCACTCTTTTTTTAAAAGAAGATTTAAAGGTGCGAACGGATCAGGCTTCCGACACCCATGAGTTTTTAAGGGGAGAGGCGGAAAGAATCAAAGCCAAATTGGAAAAATACGAAAAAGAGTTGGCCATTTTTAAGGAGAAACATGCAAACTCTTTGCCTGAATTATTTCAGATGAACATGCAGACCCTGGACAATATTGAGCGAAACATTGAACGTGCCAAGGAAAACCTTCGTACCTTAAAGGAAAAAAAAGAGGGGCTGGAAGAAGAATTGATCAATACACCCGTTGACCTTGAGTCTGCCATGTTACCGCGGGAACAAAAAGATGATGATGAAAGACGGCTTGAAGCCCTTAAAATGGAGTTGATTAACCTGAAAACAAAATTTTCAGATCTTTATCCCGATGTTAAAAAACTTAAACAGGAAATTCAGGGGCTGAGTGCAAAGGTTGAACAAAAAAAGATAGAAGGAAAAAAGACAAAGGAAGATGATAAAGACAGCATAAAAAATCCCGCCTTTGTCACGCTGTCTTCCAGGCTGGCCGGGCTTAAATCTGATATCAGGTCTGTCGGCAACCAGATCATTGAGTTTGAGAAACAGGCTGAGGTGTTCAAGGAAAGACTTGCCGCAACTCCGGGTGTTGAGGAAAAATATAATGCCATTCTTTCCGAAAGAAATAATTTTAATGCCAAGTACAATGAAATGCAGGCTAAAATGATGGAGGCAAAGGTGGCACAGGGGCTTGAATCCAAACAACAGGGCGAGCGATTTACCCTTGTCGAATCAGCCCTGTTTCCTGAAAAGCCGTTTAAACCCAACCGGTTGGCCATTGTGTTGATCGGTATTGTTCTGGGATTGGGCGCTGGTGTGGGATTTGCATCCATTATTGAGTTTTCAGATACAAGTTTCAGGGATGCAGAATCTTTGACAAGGGCAACTGGCTTTCCAGTGCTTACTATTGTGCCGAGGATTGTTACCAGTCAGGACAGGAAAAAACGTCTGAAGATCAAGACGATTGGATTTGTTTCAACAGTGGTGGCAATGGTTTTACTGGTATTATTATTTCATAATTATGTTATGGATCTGGATGTTTTATGGGCCAAAATCATGCATAAAATTTCTTAAATAAAGATCCGGGAGAAACTAAAATGAAATTAAGAAAAGCTCTTGATAAGGCAAAGGCTGACAGAGAACTTACTGGGAAGGCTGCTCCAGAAGAAAATAATAATAGGGCAGGGGGCAGTCAGGTTCATTTAGATACAAAATCAGACAAGCGCCTTTTAATATATACAAAATCAGACGAGCGTCTTCTGGATCCTGTTATTACAGAAAGGAACAGGGGTGTCTGCCTGTCTCCGAATCCCGATGAGATCGAACTGTATAAAATATTAAGATCTCGGATCAATCATCACTCAGCAGATAAACCCATGAATACTGTAATGATAACCAGTCCGAACCGCGGGGAAGGCAAAACAGTAACCTGTATCAACATGGGATTTACCTTTGCCAGGGAGTTGAACCATACTGTTGTTCTGGTGGACTGCGATTTTACAGGCCAGGACATCCACAAGTACCTGGGCATAGATAGCAAACACAGTCTGATCGACTATTTTCTCGATGACATCCCTTTAAACGATCTCATTATCTGGCCGGGTGTGGAAAAATTAACCCTGATCTCGGGCGACAGGACGGTTTTTGATTCGACTGAGCTGCTTTCTTCAGACATGATGGCAAGGCTTGTAAAAGAAATGGGAAGCCGGTATAAAGATCGATATGTCTTTTTTGATGCACCCCCAATACTTGAAAGGTCTGAAGCTATTTCCATGGCTCCCTTGATGGATGGTATCCTGATGGTGGTTGAGGCAGGAGTTACATCAAAAAAAGATGTAAAAAAGGCAGTTGAGCTGCTGCCCAAAGATAAATTTTTAGGATTTGTTCTTAATAAGCAGGGATAGTAAATGTATACTGAATTTTTTGGATTTACTGCAAAACCGTTCAGCTTGGTTCCCAACCCCAATTATCTGTACTTGAGTTCCAAGCACGGGCATGCTCTGACCTTTCTGGAGTATGGCCTGGCGGAAAAAATCGGGTTTGTCATGCTTACTGGTGAGATCGGCATTGGCAAGACCACGCTCATAAGATATATCCTGAACCAGATTGAAGCTGATATGGATGTGGCAGTTATCTTTAATACCAATATTCTGTCCAATGATCTGATCAATCTGATCCTGAGTGAATTTGAGATTGAGTATAATGACGGTATCAGCAAGGCAAAAGCCCTGGATATTCTTTATGATTTTTTGATTCAAAAATATGCAGCCAACAGGAAAGTGCTGTTAATCATTGATGAGGCCCAGAACTTGTCTGATGAGGTTCTTGAAGAAATCAGGATGCTTTCAAATCTTCAGACAGACGAGGAGATGCTCCTGCAGATAATGATCGTGGGACAGCCAAATCTTCGGGACAAGATCCAGGATCCCAGGCTTGAACAGTTTGCCCAGCGGATATCAGTGAGCTACCATCTTTCTGCCATGACCCATGAGGAGACAGGCGCTTATATTGCCCACCGCCTTGAAAAAGTCGGCGGCAGTTCCACGATCTTTTCCGTGGAATTTATTGAAAAAATATTTGAAATATCCAGAGGCATACCCAGAACGATTAATCTGTTGTGTGATGCAGCCCTTCTTTACGGATATGCAGATAGTACAAAAGAGATTGGTCTGGATATACTGGAGCAGGTGATTGAAGGCAAGGGTGGTATGGGCGTGTTTACAAAACAAGAAGCGAAAGATACGGCAGAGACCCTTTCAAAAGAAGATCCTTTATACAAGTTGCAAGATAAAATATCAAAAATGGAGCTGCGGATCGAACAACTGACAGAAATGATGAATGTAAAGCTCAAAGAAGCTGAATCCAGGGCCCAATTCTGCCGGGATGAGTTGATTTTAAACCTTAAAAAACTTTTTGTAGAGGAAAGAAAAAAAAACTCCTCACTTGAATACTTGTATGGCAAGATTAAAGGGGAACATGATTTGGCAGCAGGTTTGAAGAAAATTAAATAATTGATCAGCGTCAGTTATAATACACGCTGGGTGAAAGAAATGCCGGGATTTGAAATTGAATTTATGGAAAAAGAGGGTCAGTTTCTGGTCATACTTTATTTGCCGCACTAAGACTTGTCTTTATCAATTCTGCACATTTGTTTTTGTCAATTTTACCGTTTGCATTTTTGGGCAATATTTTTACAAGTTTAATTTCACTGGGCATTTTATATTTAGGCAGCAGGTGAGAGCATTTTGACAAAATCATATTTGCATTGATATCTTTATTTATGGGGGTGACAAGGGCAATTAACCTGTTGCCTAAAAGATCATCTTTGACACCGACTACTGCTGATTCTACAACAAGATCTGTTTCCATTACAGCATCTTCTATTTCCTGGGGGTTGATTCGATGACCGCCAACCTTGAGGAGGCTGTCCTTCCTTCCTTTTATAAAGAAAAATCCGTCTTCATCAATATATCCCTGATCCCCTGTGTGGTAACCGTTTTCATCCAGAGCTATTTCTGTTGTTACAGGATCTTTCCAGTAGCCAAGCATTATGTTTTTACCTGAGGCAACAAGCTCTCCTGTTTGCCCTGGAAGGACTTCCTGATTATTTCGATCAAAGATTTTAATCTGCACCCCTGGGATGGGTTTGCCAATGGAGTTTATTTTATTTTCAAGTTGGTCAGGTTCAAGATAGGTTAGCCGGGCTGAGGCTTCTGTTGCTCCATACATGATACAGATATCTGTATGCTCTGGCAGCACCTGGATCAGCTTTTTCTTGAGGCTTGCGGCCATGTGGCCACCTGCCTGGGTACAGCAGCGCAAAGAGGCCAGTTTGTTTTTAAATGCTTCCAAAGGAGAACGGTTTAAAAGAAAGGCATAGGTGGATGGCACTCCTGAAAAGAGAGTGACTTTTTCTTCAACCATCTGGTTTAAGACTGATGCGGGAAAGGCAAATTTATTGTTGATAACAATAGTACCGCCGGCTGAAAACAGGGTATTCAGAAGAGATTTTCCCATGACGTAGAAAAAGGGAAGCACCACCATTTGGATATCATCACAGGTCAGGTTCAGGTATTGACAGATCGAATCAGCGTTTGTTTTAATGTTTAAATGAGAAAGCATGACACCCTTTGGAATGCCAGAGCTTCCTGATGTGTAGATAATGCTTGCCAGATGTTTTTCCTCTATTGTTTTATTTAGATTCGTTGAATTGGTGTAATTTGAAATTTCTGACCAGGGGATAACAGGGAAATCGAATTTCGGCCATTGACTGCTGACATCTTTAATAATAATTGCCTGCAGCGTAGATGAGTTTAAATCGCAGGCTTTCAGCAGCCGTTCAAATTTTTTTGAAGAAATAACAGCTTTGGGTGCAAGTTCCCGGAACAGGTGATTGATGGCTTCCGGCTTAAGGTCATTGCTGAAAGGTACAACGGCAGCACCGGTTTTAAGGACAGCATAGTAACTGATGATATATTCAATACTATTGTCCATGATAAGTACGACAATGTCATTGCTTTTGACATTATGATCCTGCAGGATTCGGGCAAGTCTGTTGGCATCTGAATTTATTTGTGCATAGGTTGCACGGCCTTTTTCAGTAATGACTGCTGTCTTTTCAGGAAAGGCTTTCGCACTATTTTCAAGAAAATGGTGTATCATGAATTTTTTAGCAACTTTGCGATAAATTGTTCCAGATTGTTTAAAGAATCCAGGTTTTCAGGGATCAAATCCTCATCATCTATCTGTATATTGAATTCTTCTTCAAGATACTCGATTAGTTCCAACACACCTGTGGAATCAATGATCCCTTCTTCTAAAAAA
>CAYWGN010000311.1:0-5572 GCA_964457495.1 uncultured Desulfobacula sp. | reverse complement strand
CCTATCATGCCATGGAAAATGACGGTGGTGAACTCAAAGTGGTCCTTAAAGAAGTCGAATTGGGTCAGCAAGACTTAATACATACTGATTTAACACCTGGGAAATATGCTTGCCTGACAGTTTCTGATACAGGTATCGGTATCACTAAAGATGTAATTGATAAAATCTTTGAACCCTTTTTTACGACAAAGGAAAAAGGCAAAGGCACTGGAATGGGATTGTCCGTGGTTCATGGTATTATTAAAAACATGAGTGGGAAAATCGAGGTTGATAGTGAGCTTGGGAAAGGCACTGAATTTCATATTTACCTGCCGATAGCTGAAAGTGCTTTTAAGATTGAAGAGTCTCCGATAAAAGAACCAATGCAGGGTGGAGACGAAAGAATTTTTCTTGTAGATGACGAAGAAGTAATTATTAAAATGGAGAAACAGGCACTGGAACGCTTAGGGTACCATGTAACATCACGCATAAGCAGTATTGAAGCTCTTGAACTATTCAGGACCAACCCGGATAAATTTGATTTGGTGATTACAGATATGGCTATGCCAAAGATGTCGGGTGACAAATTGGCTGTTGAATTGATCAAAATACGTTTTGACATTCCAATATTGCTTTGTACAGGGTTCAGTGAAGCCATGACCGAAGAAAAAGTTAAATCTCTGGGTATAAAAGGTCTGTTGTTAAAGCCGATTATTATTAAGGATCTTGCTCGAAAAATTAGGGAAGTGCTGGATGAAATATAAATGGTTAGCCATTTGAATTATTGAGTGTTGGGACAATTGTTCTTCATTTAACAAAAAATCAACTTAAACAGATAAGGATCCAAATTTATAATGTTTTATCATTCAAACAATGAAAAGCCTGAGCTATTAAGGAAAGTTGTGATGGCTCTGACTTTTTCAGTGTTGGGCTATTGTGGAAACTATCTGAGCCTTCATGTCGCCTTTAATGTAGACTTTATCTTTGGAAGTATTTTTGCCATTTTTGCCGTTGTTACCATGGGTTTGTGGTGGGGTATCGGAATTTCGATCATTGCATCGAGTTATACCTACCAGCTTTGGAATCACCCCTATGCTATCTTTATTTTTGCCGTGGAGATACTCTGGATAGGTATTGCCCTGAGGCGAGGGAAAAAGAACATTCTTCTGATCGACAGTCTTTACTGGCTTATTCTGGGGATACCGCTTGTTATAGCATTCTATGCAGGACCACAGAGGCTTGACTTTCAGACGGTTATCATCATAGCGCTGAAACAGCCTGTGAACGGTATTTTTAATGCCCTTATTGCAAGTATTGCCCTTTCCCACACCCCTCTGCGCAAACTAATATCCGGTAAAGAATCAACCATGCTTCCGACTTACTCCACAATCATTTTCCATCTTATTGCTGTATCACTTATGTTTCCGTCGTTGAGCTTACTCCTATATATGAATCATCAAGAGGTTGCCTCACAACAGAGGCAAGCGATTAAAAATATCCAGACGAATGCAAACAAAACAAGAACTTATATTCAGGCCTGGATTAAAAATTATATGAATGCAGTGCAGGTTATTGTGAGTCTGGGAGAAAAATACCCACTCCAGTCATCTCCCGGACTACAGGAAGAGCTTGTACAAATTCATAAGCTATTTCCAGATTATCACAATATATTTATAGCTGACGCTAATGCAACAACGATTGCTTTCGATCCACCGATAAATGAGAGGGGCGAATCAACCATCGGAATAAATTTTGCCGACCGTATCTGGTTCAAACAATTGAGGAACACACTCAAACCGGTGGTCTCAGAAGTTCTCATGGGACGAGGCGGCATCTTTTCTCCAGTATTTACTATCAGCGTTCCTGTTGTCCGTGATGGAAGTCTGGCCTGGTTCGGACTTGGAGCAGTAGATCTTGAAAAATTGCATAACCACCTTGCGATATTTAACCCTATGGATGATTTATCTCTGGTGGACCAAAACGGAAATATTATTGTCAGCACCAATAGAAGCAAAAAGCCTCTCACACCAATCGCCGGAACAGACGACGGAACGATTGTAAACCTTTCGTCTAATGTAAGCCTCTGGGTCCCAGGTAAAGTTAAGAATGTCAGTATAATGACCGTATGGAAGGGAGCTTATTATTTGACTCGGCTGCCCATAGATGGAACCAACTGGATTTTGGTGACAAAAAATCCGATAAATCCAATACAAAAACACCTTTACGACATCACTATCTGGGGTATGGGAGGCATTGCAGTACTCTATGGTCTATCCATGTTGCTTGCACTCGTATTTAGCCGCAGATTTGCCAGGTCTACTGAAGCCCTTTCAATAATTACAAAAGATATCCCTTTGAAAATAGAAAAAGAGAATATTATTGTCTGGCCACAGGTGGATACGGCTGAAATGAAACAGTTGACCAATAATTTTAAAGATATGGAAAAAGCTTTAAGAAAACATATTCAGGAAGTGAGACATGTGGAACAGCAGCTTCAACAAATTCAGAAAGCTGAAAGTCTAAGTCGAATGGCTGGGGCTATTGCACACAACTTCAATAATGAGCTCAGTGTTGTGCTGGGTAACCTGGAGTTGGCCCTGGATGATTTACCGGGTGATACGGAAATTCATAAATTCCTGAATGAAGCTATAGAGGCTGCTCAGCGGTCATCAAAAATCAGTGGGTTGATGTTGACCTATCTCGGCCAGAGCACAATCAAGCTGGAAGTTCTTAATCTTGCTGAAATCTGCCGCCATGAATTGCCATTGTTTCATGATACCATACAAAAAAACATTACCCTTGAAACAGATTTTATGATCCCGGGACCTGCTGTTGCTGCTAATGCAAATCAGGTTCGAATCGTTCTGACCCATCTTGTTGCCAATAGTACGGAAGCCATTGACGATCGTAAGGGTGAGATTACACTGAAAATAAAAACCATACCGGCATCGGATATCCCTAAAATACATATTTCACCTATCGATTGGAAACCTGATGCTGATATTTTTGCTTGTCTTGAAATAAAGGATACGGGTTGCGGAATATCTGATCAGGATATAGACAAAATTTTTGATCCCTTTTTTACCACGAAATTCACTGGACGGGGTTTGGGGCTGCCTGTAGTCCTGGGGATTGTAAAAACATGGAAGGGTGCAGTTAGCGTCGAGAGCCTGAAAGATCATGGGAGTATTTTTCGCATATTTTTGCCGCTATCCACAGATGAGCCTCCCGGGCAGCTTGAAAAGGTAACGGGAACGGATAATATAGAACAACACGGTACCGTATTGCTGGTAGATGATCAGGATCTTGTGCGTAAAATGATAGGGACCATACTCAAACGTCTGGGTTTTTCAATCCTTGAGGCGGCAGATGGAATTGAGGGGTTAGAATTGTTTGCCCAGCATCGGGAAGAAATCCGCTGTGTAATCACCGATCTTACCATGCCGGGCATGAACGGGTGGGAAATTTTTACGGCTTTAAAAAAGATTCAGCCAAACCTTCCTGTGATTTTGGTCAGTGGGTACGACGAAGCTCAAGCAATGGAATGGTTTGATTCGGAAAAGCCACAAGCTTTTTTACGGAAACCATTCTCAAAGGCTGAGCTTGAAAAGGCTCTGAATAAGTTCTTATAGCCCTATGTGAGGCGCTAATTGTAAATTGAGCCGCTTAACAATAGTTGTCTTATTCATGTCTATAAAAATGCTACAATTTTTAAGAATGTAAAATGTAGTTTAGACTATTTTCTGGTCGAAAATATTAATACCAAGAATGATAAATGTGTCTATCTATATGGATTCTCGGCTGAAAAATAATGGCATTTACTGTTATTTTAAAGACTCAGTCCAAACAAAAAATGAGCCCCCCCACATATGGTATAGAGGGCTTTTCTACTCTTGAGTTTCTTATTCAATTATATGAGCCAATTGCGTCAAATCTGGCCATTTTTCCAGATTACACTTACTAATATATAGATCACATTTTGGCAGATCCTAAAAAGGATATCCCCGGGTCTGAACAAAAATCAAGTTGGTCTCCAATTAACTTTACAACAGGCTTTTTTAATTTGACTTCAGGCCATCCCATATAATTTAATTTTAAATCTGAAGATGAAAAATATACCGATACCAGATGTGGTATTATGGAAATATTTTTTTTGCTTTAAGCTGCTTTATGTTCTAACGTAATTTTAAGGCATTGATTGCTGCTGGAATAGTGGAGAGTAAAAGCATTTTGAGTTCTGGATCACCATTTTTAGATTTGAACTCTTAATTTTATTATCGCCAGATAGAAGGTACCTCATGTCCAAAAAAAAACAAAAAACAAATTATTTCTCCAAGCTCAGGCAAAGGGCAGAAGATTTATTGGAAGCATCATCTGGCGACAATGGCTATCCAGTTAAATTTTCTCCAGATTATATGAAAGCCCTGATTTATGATCTTCAGGTCCATCAGATCGAATTAGAGATGCAGAATGATGAACTGAAAAGGTCTCAGGAGAAACTGGAAATAGCACAAGCTCGCTATTTCGACTTCTTCAATATGGCTCCAGTGGGTTTTTTCAGCATCGACGAGCAACAACTAATTCTTGAGTGCAACCTCACCGCTGCTACTTTGCTGGGAAGGTCCCTGAATAAGATTATCAAACAGCCGATCACGCAATTCATCCTGAAAGAGGACCAGGATATCTACTACCTGTATAACAAGCAGGTCTTTAAAACCGAAATGCCGCAGGAGTACGACATTAGAATGCTAAAAAATGACGGGTCGGCTCTTTGGGTGCATCTGGCAACAACTGTCGTGCACAATGCAGAAGGTACCACAGTGAGCCATATTGTGATGAGTGATATCACCGAAGGTATGTCGGCGAAAGAGGCTCTGCAAAAAGCCCATGATGAACTTGAGCTAAAAGTAAAACAACGTACAGTAGAACTCCATAATGAATTACAAGAGCGCAAGCAGGCAGAGGAAGCACGAGAAAAGCTAATCATAGAGCTCGAGGAAACACTTGATAACGTTAAAACATTAAGTGGTTTACTCCCGATCTGTGCACAGTGTAAAAAAATACGTGATGATAAAGGTTACTGGAACCAAATCGAGTCTTATATCAGGAATCATTCAGCAGTTGAATTTAGCCACAGTATTTGTCCTGTTTGTACAAAGGAATTGTATCCTGATTTTAATATTCCCGATTGATATGGGGTTTTTTAAAAAAAAATCGATATTTTTTTGTCAACTGGCATTCAATTTTATTTGCTTAAATAAATTGGCTAATATAAATTAAATTTGCACACTATTCCAGCACCACGTGAGTAAATAAACAATCAAGTTTGACAGGCTGGGGAGAACCGCTATGGCAAAAAAAAAGGATAAAGCACCGGCAGAAAAAGCCTCTAAAAATACCAAGGCTAAGGATGCAAAGGTCATCAAAAAAACCGCCAAGCCTAAAGAGACCGCTGGCCCTCCTGCCCTGGACTTTCCCATCGTGGGTATCGGCGCATCAGCCGGTGGTTTGGCAGCTTTTGAGGCCTTCTTTTCCGGCATGCCCAAGGACAGTGAGCCGGGAATGGCCTTTGTCCTGGTTCAGCACCTGGCCC
>CAYWGN010000310.1:0-5574 GCA_964457495.1 uncultured Desulfobacula sp. | reverse complement strand
AACATCGCCGCCGAGGTGACACTTATTCTTCCCAGAGGTAAGGAGTCCTGAATCTATCTTCGGTGTGTTTTTTTTCGGAGATGTCCGTATACAAGGCCACGGCCCCCTTCAGTACATTATCAATAATGATCGGGGCGCCGGATAGAATGACTTGGACCGAAGTCCCGTCTTTTCTATAGCGCACAGACTCTACAGGTTTTAGAGATTGTCCTGAAAGAACCTTAAGAGTGTTGTCACGGGCTTCCTGTTTAACTTCTGGACGACTGATCAGATCGTCAAGATTATTGCCTTGGGCCTCACCACTGGTATACCCGAAAATTTTCTGAGCACCAGGGTTCCAATTGAGGACACGATGGGAAGAATCAAGGGTTATGATGGCGCTCGGGGCATGGTGGAACACGGATTCGAGATATTTCTGACGTTTGACAAACTCTTCTTCTCTTCTGGTATTTTTCCCCTTTTCTTTTTCAAACTCTTTGACCCTTTGTTCTAATGCTTCATAGGTTGGTTTTTCAGACATGCTTTTTACCTGAGCCTTTCCGATTTTTTCAAGTTGTCGTTACCTGCATTATATTTCAAATACTCGACTTTCGGCCTTAAGTCCTTTCAGACGGGGTCAGGCTTGTTTTATTGTGTTTTTATCCATAAATCTATAAACAAAATGCAATAATGCAAGCCTGACCCACTCAAAGCTGGCAACTCCGAAAGTTGAGTTAAATATGTACTTAACCTTAAGACAAAAATCAATCAATTAATATGGATGGGACAGTATAATCTGCCGTCCGCTTAAAAAAGTTGATTTTCCAGTTATTACTATGTAGTTTGACATTGCATAATTTCAACTATTGGACATTGAACTGAGGGTACGAAATTTAAAGTTTGTTGTAATTGTTTAGCCTGTTAAAAGACGTTATCTCAGAGCCCTGTCTGATGGATATTTGCAGGAGGTTAAGCGTTTAGCATCGAACAAAAATATCCATCGGATAGGGCGGTTTCAAACATAAGAGCTGAATAGTTACAGTTTGTTTTGTATATTGTGAATCATCGGGAACTAAAAGGGGTAGCTGCTTTATGAAAATCCTTCACACTTCAGACTGGCATATCGGCCGGTTGCTTTATGGCAGAAACCGGTATGATGAATTTTCAACATTCCTGGACTGGCTGGCAGAGTTGATAAACAAAGAAGGGATTCATGCCTTGCTGGTTGCAGGCGATATTTTTGACACCAGAACACCCAGCAACCGTGCACAGGAACTTTATTACAGCTTCCTTTGCAAGGTTTCTGTATCATGCTGTCGCCATATTGTGATCATTGCAGGCAACCATGATTCCCCCTCTTTTCTGAGCGCCCCAAAAGAACTTTTGCGGGCCTTGAATGTTCATGTCGTCGGCGCCGGCTCTGGGAAGCCGGAAGATGAGGTAATCCTCCTTAAAGGCATTTCAGATGTCCCGGAAGCAATCGTCTGTGCCGTTCCCTATCTGCGGGATAGGGATGTCCGTATTGCAAAGGCTGGCGAAAGCATAGAAGACAAGAATAGCAAGCTCATTAAAGGCGTGCAAAGGCATTATGCTGATGTTTGCAGGATTGCCCTGAAAAAACAGGAAAAATTTGATCATATCCCCATTATTGGAATGGGACACCTTTTTACAGCTGGTGGTAAAACGATTGAAGGCGATGGTGTAAGAGAGCTTTATATAGGTTCTCTGGCCCATGTTGGTAAAGATATTTTTCCTGATTTTATAGATTATCTGGCATTGGGACATCTGCACGTTCCCCAAAAGGTTGGGAAATCTGAGCATATCCGGTATTCAGGCTCGCCTATTCCCATGGGGTATGGAGAAGCAAAACAGGAAAAAAGTGTTGTAGTAATTGACTTTCAAAACCATGGCAATTTAAATTTTCCTGTTAATGGTCATTCTTTAAAAATTACCCTTCACAGGGTGCCTTGTTTTCAGGCTTTGGAAAGAATATCCGGTGGAATGGATGAGATAATTCAAAGTATAGATAAGCTGAAATTTAAAGACAGCAAAGCATGGCTGGAAATTGAATACACGGGGAGCAAGGTTGCCGGAAATTTGAGGGGGCTCATTCAAGAGGCCGTTGCACAAACAGGTATGGAAATTCTCCGGATAAAAAACAAGCGGGTTATTGAACGGGTAATCAACCAGATTTTTGAAGAGGAAATGCTTGATGATCTGGATGTAATGGATGTCTTTAACCGCCTTCTGGATACTTATGAGGTGAAAGATGACCAACGGCCGGTGCTGATCCAGGCGCATAAAGAGATCATCACATATCTTAATGAAGAAGACACAAATGCAGTATAGAGAAGGTGGCAATGAAAATTCTATCGCTTAGATTTAAAAATCTTAATTCACTTTACGGAGAATGGGTTATCGATTTCACAAAGCCCGAGTATGTTTTTGATGGGATATTTGTCATTACAGGCCCCACGGGTGCGGGCAAGTCAACTATTCTTGATGCCATGTGCCTTGCCCTTTACGGCAGAACACCCCGTTTAAAGTCCATTAATAAAACTGGTAATGAGATCATGTCCCGGCAGACGGGTGAATGCTTTGCCGAAGCGACCTTTGAAACAAAGACAGGAGAGTTCCGGTGCCATTGGAGCCAGCAGAAAGCCCATCGAAAGATTGATGGTAATCTTACAGATTCAAGGCATGAAATATCAGATGGTAAAACCGGCAAGATCCTGGAGTCGAAAAAACGGGACGTTGCAGCAAGGATTGAACGAGAAACAGGAATGGATTTTGAAAGGTTTACCCGTTCCATGTTGCTTGCCCAGGGAGGGTTTGCTGCGTTCCTTGCGGCTGCGGCAGACCAAAGAGCACCAATACTTGAACAGATTACGGGCACCAAAATTTATAGTGAGATTTCAAAAGGTGTTCATAAACGAAAAACCATCGAAGATGACAAGCTAAAATTGCTTAAAGCCCAAACTACGGGGATACCTATTTTAAGTGATGAAGACGAAGTTGTGCTAAATCAGGATCTTATTGGAAAGCAGAAGATTGAAAAGGAACTGGGCTCAAAAAATGATGAATTGGGAAAATCCATTCTCTGGCTGATGGGGATGGATGCGCTGAAAGCTGAGCTGTCTGAAATCGATAAGGAATCAAAGGCTTTGTCAAAGGAAATAAAAGCATTTGAGCCGGACAGAGCAAAATTGCACAAGGCAGAAAAGGCGGCAGAACTGGAAAGTGAATATGCAACCCTGCTGTCAAAAAGACAACAGCAACAGCTTGATCTTAAGGCTTTGGCAAACTCAAAAGTTTTGGTTCCTGATCAAAAAAAAATACTGGAGTTAAAAAAGACAGACCTTAATAAGGCTGAAGAGGCGGTAATTAAATGCAAAGAAGAACAAAAAATCGGACTTGAATTAATTAAAAAAGTTCGGGCGCTTGATTTTCATATCACGGAGAAACTATCTGCTTTAAAAACTGCTGAGTCAGAGTGCCAAAAGATTAGAACCCAGGTTTTTGAAAAACAAGAAAACCGGCAAAAGGTTGAATCCAGTCAGGAAACTCTTGGCAAAAAACTTTTTGGGATTGAAAATTATCTGTCTTCCAATGCACATGATGCAGCGCTGGTTATTGAACTGACTGGGATAAATGAGCAGATCAAAAATCTGGGGACAGCAGCAATAAATGTTTCAGCAATAATCACCCTGGTTTTAGAACTGCAAAAACAGTTTAAAACAGATGCAGTCCTGCATTTGAAGCAAGAAGTATTATGCACAGCCCTTAAAAAAAATTATGATATCGCAAAAAAGCAGGTGTTACAGACAAAGGGCTTTATTTCAGAACTTTTGGGCGATCGTCTGCTTCAAGAGTATAGGGCCGAACATAATAGTTTTTTGCGTGAAATGGCTTACTTAAGAAAGATTGCAAATTTTGAAGATGCACGCACAAAACTTTTGGATGACAAGCCATGCCCTTTGTGCGGATCTTTGCATCACCCCTTTGCTGAAGGTAACGTCCCTGAAATTGATGAAACCGAAAAAAAGGTCAATAAACTGTCCAGCCTGATTAAGAAAGCAGAACATCTGGAAAGTAAGCTGAAGGAAAATGAATCCGAAGAAAAAAAAGCAGGCAATGCATTAGCGCAAGCAGAAAAAAATCTTGTTCAGATTCAGCATAAAAAAGATGACACCCAGGCAGATATCCGGCACTCTGAAAAAGAATTACAACTGGCCCAGGGTAAGTATGCTGAATTGAAAACCAAACTTATCTTGAGCTTGGCACCATTTGGTGTCAAAGATATCCCGGATAATAATTTGAATTTTATTGCAGAAGCTCTCTATCTTAGACAGAAAAACTGGCAGGAGTATCAAAAACAAAAATCTGAAATCGAAAAACAAACCATTGGGCTTGCATCTGAGATAAAAAGCCTTGATGCTGTTTTAAGGACTCTTGATGAAACCCTCAGGGGAAAACAGACTGTTCTTAAAGATCTTCAAAAGGAATTTGAAAAGCTGAGTGCTGCTCGTAAAGAGCTATATGGCCGGAAAAATCCTGATAAAGAAGAGGTGTATATAGAAGGGCGTGTTTTGGAGGCTGAAAAATCTGAAAAAGCCGCAAGTAAGAGCCTGGATAAGATAAGACAGCAATTAAATGAATTAAAAACACGCATCACTGCATTGAAAGAAAACACAGCCGGAAGAAAGCCTGAACTGGATGATCTTGAATCTTTGTTTAAGATCAGCTGCAAAAAAGCCGGGTTTGAAGATGAGCCGGCATTTATTTTATTTCGACTATCCTTTGATGAAAGAAGCAGATTAAATCAGAGAGCCAGAGGGTTAGATGAAAAACAGACGGACATTGCAACTCGGAAAAAAGACCGGGAAACCAGGCTTTATCAGGAAACAGCCCAAAAGATGACGGAGGTATCACTTGATACCCTGAAAAATGAACAGACTGAAACCCGGGGAAGACTGAAGACCCTTGGTGAGGAAGTTGGAGCCATAAAGCAGAAACTTTCGGATAATACAGATGCAAAGGCTAAGCTTAAACAGAAAATAGTATTAATAGATGCCCAGAAAACAGAATGTAAGAGATGGGATGCCCTGCATTCTTTAATCGGTTCTGCAGACGGGAAAAAATATAGAAATTTTGCCCAGGGGATCACCTTTGAATTAATGGTATCCCACGCAAACAGACAGCTTGAAAAAATGTCAGATCGATATCTGCTTATCCGGGATGAAAAACAGCCATTGGAATTAAACATTGTGGATGATTACCAGGCAGGGGAAATTCGATCCACAAAAAACCTTTCCGGCGGTGAAAGCTTTATCGTCAGCCTGTCTCTTGCCCTTGGATTGTCCAATATGGCCAGCCGAAATGTTCAGGTGGATTCGCTATTTCTTGATGAAGGCTTTGGCACCTTAGACGAGGAAGCTTTGGAAATTTCTCTGGAAGCACTTTCCGGGCTCCATCAGAAAGGAAAATTGATTGGTGTTATTTCCCACGTTTCTGCGCTGAAAGAAAGAATCAGCACTCAGATAAATATCATGCCTTTATCCGGAGGGAAAAGCAGTATCACAGGCCCTGGATGCA
>CAYWGN010000309.1:0-5601 GCA_964457495.1 uncultured Desulfobacula sp. | reverse complement strand
ATACACTCATGATCAATGGATCGCCCTTTTATTTTTCTGATAACAATGTAAGCCAGGATAATGGCGGATATTCCCGATACACAGGCGGAAAAAAGGAAAATCACCGGCATCAGCGGGGTTGACCATGTAGGATTGGCTTTGACTCCGCCAAAGATAAACCCCACATATCCGTGAAGTACCACAGCAATGGGAATGCCGATACCCACCAGAAACCGGATGATTTTCCGGTCAAACTCAAGGGCCTTCTTTGAAAGGTCAATGCTGTCAAAGGTCATGGCCCGGTAGAGAAGCTGCAACCAGCCTTTTGAGGTGGTTCTTAATTCCACCAGATCTTCCCGAAAGACAAACAGGATGATAAAGATCAGAACCCCCATGGACACGGCATATATATATCCAAATCCTGCCATGGCTGAACTGGGGCTGGGGGTTAAGAGCATGTTAAAATTTCGTTCCGGCCGTCCCAGGTGGAGTAAAAGTGGCAGGGTGGCAATGCACAGGAATGCCAGGGCAAACAAAAGAGAAAACCGTGCCACGGGGCGCAGGCTTTTGACGTCAAACAGGTAATAAAGGGCTGCAATGATAAACGCCCCGTCCACAAGGCCGGTGATATAAGGGTAAAGCACGATCATCATACTCCAATGAACATGAAGATCATTGGGAAAGACATAATTGGAAACCAACATGGCTGCCGAGCTGTGGGCTGCATCCATTAAATCACCTCCCTTCTGGCACCTTCGTAATAAAGTGCGGGAAAGGTCCCCATTTCCTTTCTAAGAACTGTCAGAACACCGGGGCCTTTCAGAATTTTATAGACCTCAGATGTTTCATCCTTCATGGAACCGAATTTCCTGGCACCTGTTGGGCAGACCTCGACACAGGCCGGCAGCAGACCTTTTCTCACCCTGTGGTAGCACCATGTACATTTTTCCGCCACCTTTGTAACGGGATTTAAAAATCGGACGGAATAGGGACAGGCCTGGATACAATAAGCACATCCCACACATCGTTTTTCATCCATCAGGACAAATCCGTCAGGTGACGTAAAAGTGGCTCCCACGGGGCACACCTGGACACAGGGAGCTTCTTTGCACATATTACAAAGTTTGGGTACAAAAAAGGTGTCTCTTATTTCTTCTTCAATATCTGTTCTGGGATGCTGGTATCCGTCCAGGCCCCCATGAGGGCTGTCCACATATATCTCATCACTGAATCCCTTGACATACCGTTCAACCCAGGTTCGATAATTGCCATCGGGAACATTGTACTCCCGCTTATCTGCCACGCAACAGGCCCCGCAGCCGATACAGCGGGTAATATCAACGATAAAAACAAATTTCTGGTTAAGGATATCATAGTCCTGGCCCCTTATTCCCGGAATTTGTTCAGGGATTTCAAGGCCGTCTCCCCCCATTGGCCAAACCAGGTACAAAGAGCCTGCAATGGTTCCGTTTAACACTTTTTTTACAAATGATCGTCGATTCATGATCCAGCCTCCATCAATTCTGTTATCTTTTTTGCCCGGATAATATATTTCAAAGGCGCATGAACATGATGGCATTGATTACAATTATGGGTTATTTTAACATTCTGATCCTTGAGATGATTTGGCATGGAAATAGTTTTTATGACTTCTTCTTTCCTTGCTTTGATCTCGTTATTATGGCATCGCAGGCACAGCGTGGTAATTTCTTTTTCTTTTTTAACGGGAAGGGTTCCGATCTTCTTGCTATCCGCCACATGATCGGCATAAGTTCCATGACAAAATTCACAGGATATGGTCTGATGGCGACCTGTTTTATGAATCTTTGCTTCATAGGGGTGACATTTGAAACAAGGTGCGTTGGTTCCGTGCCGGATGGGAACAAGGGCAGCTTCTGTGATGGCATCCGACCTGTATGGGCCGTAAACACCAAAAGAATCAGGGAGCAATAAATTTTTAAATAAAAATCCTCCTCCGGTCAGCACACCAATGCTTAACAGAACGATCAAAAGACGCAACCGATAACTTAAATTCACAAAGGCCTCCTGTATTTTTCAGACAGATGCTCAATAGTTGTTAACAGGCATTTTATACTCAGATTTGGAATAGTGCATAGGAAACGTTTATATAACAATTGTAACAATATCATTACAAAAACATTACAGGCAAGTTTTTTTTTAAAATCTTGGGAGTTATCTGGATATTTGCCATAAGAAATTTTACATAACCCGTTCCAGGCTGATCGCCTTACGTCCGCTGGATGGACATTGCAACAAACTCTAAGATTACTTTCGCTGACCGCCATGAACTCGCTTATTCTTCGCTCAAACACCATGGCGGTTTAACCGCTACAAGTAATCAAGAGCTTGTAAACCATGATCCATAATGCTCCAGTAAGGCGATCAGCCTTCCACTGGCGGCCAAAACGCCTCGGCGTTAGCCGTCTGAGCAAGCGCTTGGTTATATGCGTGCATATGCATTCCATAAGCTATCCCGCCAAATGGTCAGGTTTTAGCGAGGATAAGACAATCTGGATCGGAAAAGGCAGGTTGGGAATTAACTCATATCATTTGCATTTTATACGGCTCAATATTAAAGTAACATTACAGAGGCGTTAATCATAATATTTCAGGAGGGAAAGATGCCGGCTTCTTTTTTGCACAATAATGAATTCATTATCACCATTGAAGTAGTGCCACCAAAAGGCAATGACCCTGAAGAACTATTGGGAAAACTTATAAACCTTACCAGCCTTCCCTTTCACGCCTTCAGTGTTGCATCAAACCCCGTGGCAAAACCAAGGATGTCAGCCATGGTGTTCACCCATCTCATACAAAAAGCCACTCAAAAGCCTGCCATCCTGCATTGTACCATAAGGGACCACAACCGGCTGGGATTACAGAGCGAGCTGTGGGGAGCCAGGGCCCTGGGGATTGACACTGTTATCGCGGTAACGGGTGATCCGTCAGCATCGAAAGCCAAAGAAGTAACATCCACAGTCGGCGATTTAAATGTCTTCGAGTTGATAGGTATGGCAAGGAATTCAAATCTTTGCACCGGTGCAGTGCTTGATTTCAGGCCTGAAGTCAATGGCCTTGAACACGAAGCAAAACGGCTGGAAAAAAAGGTTGCCTCAGGGTGCCAGTTTATTGTCACCCAGCCGGTTTATGATGAAAAAACTGCAAAACAAATTCATACTGCCACAAAGCACCTCAAGGTGCCCATCATTATGGGAATCCTTCCTTTATTGTCCTATAAACATGCTGTATTTTTACATGATAAGGTGGATGGTATTGCCGTTCCGGAAGCCTTGAGGCAACAAATGAAAAAAGCCAAAGACCCTGTAAAAGAAGGCATAGTCCAGGCAAGACATATGCTTGAACTGGCAAAAGAAATGTATTCAGGCACCTGTATCATGCCTCCCTTTGATCGGTTTGATATTTTAACAGACATAATCATGAATTAATCAGTTCAGGCGTTTAATTATTTGGATCATTTCGTCAATAATCATCCTCTTATCAAGCTGAAAATTCTACTTCAAATGTTAATCCGGTTTCACTGTTTCTTGCAACGATATGCCCGTTGCATTGTTTGAGTTGTTTTTTAACAATGGTTAATCCCAGACCTGACCCGGGGTTCTTATTCCCTTTTATCCTGAAAAACGGTTCAAAAAGATTTTCTATTTCTGCTGAATCAAGTTGTGGATATGTATTTGTTATATTGAAGGTAAGCCCTCCTTTTTTTGGTTTAAAAGCAGTAATATGGATTTTACCGCTTTTTTCCGTATATTTTATAGCATTGTCAATAAGATTGGAAAAAATGGATGTGAGAATATTCTTATCTGCATTCAGGATCATAGAACCCATAATATCCATTTGTAAACTCAGATTTTTCTGTTCTAATAAAGGCTGATATCTTTTTTCCAAGTCTTTTAAAAGCAAATTAAAGTCAATTTGTTCCAGAATTAAAGAAGATTCCTGAAAATCCATTTTTGATAATTTTAATATTTTATCAATTAAATCATCCAGGCTTTCAATGTCCTGATCAATATTATGAAGATATCGCTTGATATCTTTGGATAAGCCTGCACCAAGCTTATCCTGAATCAATTCTTTTGAGACTCTTATCCGGGTCAAAGGACTTCTCAGTTCATGGGAGATGTTTGCAGTAAGTTCTTTGTTGCCCTGTATCATTTTTTCAAGTTTGTCAGCCATAAAATTAAAAGAATCTCCAAGCTCGGCAATTTCATCCCTGCCTTTGATCTGGGTCCTGCAACTTAAATTTCCATGGGCAAATTCAAGGGCAGATTGCTTAAGTTGTTTAATTCTTTTGGTTATAATTTTTGTTAATGGCACAATAAGAATAGCAATGATAACACCTATGCATAAAAGCCCGATAAGGAAAGTCGCTTCAGGCTTTCTCTCTTGTTTTGTGTAAAGATGAATATGTATGATGTTTATCGTTTTATCAACCCGAATAGATAATTGCGCATAATAATTTATGTGCCTTCTGGATAGATGATACAATTTTATTCCGTCTTGTAAAACATCATAATCTTCCAGGTCTTTTAAATTGATATTAACATGTGAGGAAAAAGTCTTTATTAAAATAGTTTTATCTGGTGATGTTACCCATATCTTGACATCAAAAAGATCAGAGAGCGTGTGCAACAGCTCATTAATCTCATTGTTTTGCTCAATAGGTATCAATGGCTTTTGGTTTACTTTTTCCTGGATCATCTTTTTGAAAATCACTAATTTTGCAATAGATTGTTTGTCTATATTATGTTTAAAAGATCTTCCTGCAGTAATAATAAATAAGACAAGAATCAGTATTATTGTAACAAAAAGAACACCTAAAAAGGATAGGAGCAATTTGCTGTAAAGGCTTTTTAGTTTCATAAAGATTCTACAAACATATATCCGGTTCCCCAGATTGTTTTGATCCTTTTGGGTAAAGCCGGATCAGTTTCTATTTTAGATCTTAATTTGCTGATATGAATGTCAATACTTCTATCAAAGGCCATAAAATCTTTTCCCTGTGCCATATTCATTATTTGATCACGGCTTAAAACCCTGTTTGGGCTTTTCATCAACACTTCGAGTATTTTAAACTCCGTTGTTGAAAGATCAATAATGTTGCCATTTACTTCAATGGTATGAGCAGCTTTATTCAGTATCAGGTCACCCGATCGAATGACAAGATCTTTATTTTGATGACCATTTGGAGGAGGTGTGATATGGCGACGAAGAATCGCCTTGATTCTTGCAAGAAGCTCTCTTGGATTGAATGGTTTTGGAAGATAATCATCCGCTCCCAGTTCAAGACCTACAATTCTGTCTATATCATCACCTTTAGCAGTCAGCATGATAACAGGCAGATCATGATGCAGCCGGATGTCTCTTAAAACCTCCAGACCGTCTTTGCCTGGCATCATATAGTCTAAAATGATCAAATCGGGCATCTGTATTTTTATCTCAGCTACAGCATTCATACCATCAAAGATAGCGGAAACATCAAATTGATTTCCCCCAAGATACTCTGAAAGGAGTTCAATCAGTTTTATATCATCATCAATAATAAGAATTTTTTTTGTCATATTTATAATCCTGAAAATACCT
>CAYWGN010000308.1:0-5621 GCA_964457495.1 uncultured Desulfobacula sp. | reverse complement strand
AGGTCATGGAAAATCAAACGGATGACAAAGTGGCTGTTTCAATCATTTTTGATGCCAAAAAAAAATTCAAACACATCAAAAGTTGCTCTTTTGATAAAGGTTTTCATAGCCCTACAAATCAAAAAGAACTCGCAAAAATATTAGACACGGTAATACTCCCCTTCAAAGGTAAGCTTTCTGAGAAAAGAAAGGCAATCGAATATTCAGAAGAATTTTTAGACGCCAGAAAAAAGCATTCAGCAGTAGAATCATCAATCGGCGCCTTGCAGAACCATGGATTAAAAAAATGTCCCGATCATGGTATTCATGGGTTTAAGAGATATGTCAGCATGGGTATGCTGGCGATGAATCTTCAAATTCTTGGTCATGCAATTCAACAGAAAGAATTAAAACGACAAAAGAAAAAATGTTACTGCTGATAATATCCGAAGGGTAGTCTTTGCTGCAAATAAAATTGGATATAATTAAAAATTAGGGAGTACTACGTTCAATTTTAAAGAAAAATGAGATTTGTTTTATGAATGACATTCAGGTCATGCTTTTTTCATAAAACGACCCAGCAGATTTGAGAGGGTTCGCTATTTTTTTTAAAAAAGGAGGGTTCCCGGTCGGGCACTAGATATGTTGCTTTTTTTCAGATTATAAGCAGCTGGACAGAGGACTATATTAGTTAAGGTTACCTGAAATAATTAGGTACTCTTCCGCTACTGCTTTGAAAACGAATAAACCTTCTGACGCATTTTGCATATGATTTTTTAGGAGGGAAAAATCAGAAAAAAAGCATCGGAATGAAATCAACCTTATCCCAACAAAAACCGTGAATGTTATAGACAGGCAAATCGGTTCATCACGGATTAGTGTAAAAATGCATAAACGCTTATACTTAAACACCGGAAATTGTGCACAGAATCATAGCCTAATCACACTAATCCACTCTTAAGAAAGTGTCCACTTTTTATCTACCAGATCACAATTTCAAGCACCACCAAAAGGTAAATCATTAAAGTTTATAAAACTACTATCATAGACTCTGCATAGCTCCTTCCATTCATCTGACACTAAAAAAGCATATTCTTCCTCATTTCCAGGATGACACATTACTTCTAAAACACCTACAGGCGCACTGAGCATAATTCTTTTAACTTGAGCAATAATATTTTTAGATTGATAATCTCTTATGCCTGTAAAATTATCTGTTGTTGTAAAATAAAATGAGAATAAATAATGAACTACTTTTTTATAAAGCCACAAAAAAAAACCATATTTTGTAAAAGTCTTGGAAGATTCAAAATTGCGTATAGTTCTAATTTTTTTTGGCAATTCACGCCTCTTAAGTAATAATAAAGCGACAATAAATGGATGACAATGAATATGATGATGGGAATCAATATGAGTCATTTTCAATCCATAATTTGTAAAGCATTCAATTTGTGCTTGTATCTCATTCCATATTTCTGACATTATGTTCTTAGATATTGTCAAATTAAACTTCGACACATTAAGTTCACCTGATGCATCAACTATACTTCTATTCTTCACAAATTCAGAAATAGGCATACCATAATCTAAATTCAAATGCAGACCTACTGGTATATTATATTTTTTCGCCAACGCAGCTGCTCTTGAAGAATCTTTTGAGCCGACAATCATTGTTGTCGAAGAAATAGCACCCCTCACAAAGCAATCCACTATTGCATCAGTTATTTCTTTAGACATTCCAAAATCATCAGCATTAATAATAATAGGCATATTAAAGATCCAATTTCCGCCTACCGACTTAAGCCGGGACAGATTGTAATTTCAAAGAGTTATTTGGAACAGTGTTTTTAGTAGCTACTTTCTGGGAAAATAATTTATATAAAACTCCCACCAAAGTATCACCATTGGCGGAGGTTCAGATTTCGTTGTGGCCAGGAGCAAAGTCCTTCCCACATTCCACGAACAAAGACAAAGGAATCCATGCCCGACTGCGCATGCAACACAGCTTTATTCCCACTGATAATCTCATTTACTAAATCTTTACCAAATTTTCTCATCAAACAATTAATATTGTCGATCTTGTGGTCACCACCAACAAGTGAAACATATAATGGTTTCTATATCCGAAACCATAACATATTCAACTTTCTGATCCATAGATAGCTTTTCGAATATTGCCTTCCGAAATTCTGGAATATGGTGGTATATTATCGCGACTTTTTTATTTTCCGCCTGCATAAGTCATAAACCACCACCAAAGGTGGGGGCTTGAAATGTGAACCGCTCAAAGCGGTTATTATTCTCTCTTAATCAAACAAATTCATTTGCTGATCAAGCCTCTTATCCACTTCTTCGTGCTTCTTGATATATTGGCGTATTGCCTCTTCATCTCTTCCTACTGTGGATACATGATAGCCTCTTGCCCAAAAATGCTGCCCTGTGAAGTTCTTGGTACGTCCTCCAAAATTTCTGGCAACTGCTATTGCACTTTTCTCTTTTATAAAACCAACAACCTGAGCAACTGCATATTTCGGTGGAATCGATATCAACATATGAACATGATCCGACATCAAATGCCCTTCCAAAACTTCACTTCCTTTTTGTTTTGCCAGTTCTCTCAACGTTTTACCAAGATATTGTCAAAGCTTGCCATATATTTTCTTCTTTCGATATTTCGGTATCCATGTTACATGGAACATACACTCCCACTTTGAGTGGCTTAAACTATTTATCGTTTTCATTAAAACCTCTCTTTCTACTGAGCCCTGAACGGTTCACTGAATAAGAGGTTTTAATATATTCCTGTAAAAGTCAAACTTTGGGAGTCCCCTGGCAGAGCCGAGGGTTTACCCTTTGTAATTATTTTCATCCCAAATTGTTCTACTGAAAAAAAATCCAGTCATTGACCTCCGGTAAACCCGGAGGCTTGATTGTGAACCGCTCAAAGCGGTCAAAAAACCATGAACCACCTAAAGGTGGTCAAAATAATTCCAACTGATCAATTTTTTGATCAGCTTCTTCTTGCTTTTTTATATATTTCTTTACAATTTCTTCATTCCGACCAACAGTTGAAACAAAATATCCTCTGGCCCAAAAACTCTGACCTACAAAATTGTGACGTCTCCCTGCATATGTCCTTGCTATGTGGATTGCACTTTTCCCTTTAATATATCCTACAACCTGTGAGACAGAATATTTTGGTGGTATCGATATCAGGACATGGACATGATCGCCCATAAGATGCCCTTCTATTATTTTCGATTCTCTTTGTAATGCCAATTCTTTCAAAAGTTCACCAAGATATTTTCTCAATTGACCATAGATTATCTTTTTCCGATATTTCGGAATCCAGACCAAATGATACTTGCATTCCCATGTCGTATGTTTTAATTTATTATAATTATTCACCAAAAGTCTCCTGTTTTGTGATCTTTGAGCGGTTCACACTATTGGAGACTTTCGTATATTCCCGGAATTGTCAAACTCTGGGAGTCTCTCCGGCAAAGCCGGAGGTTTACCCTTTTTAATTACACTACCATCTTGTATCATTTTTTCCCCCGTTATCCTGATTCATAGAGGGAACATCCGAAAATTGAACTTTCTTATTTCGTTTCTTTAAAATACTAAAAATCGAATACTTTTCTATAACTTCATCAATATTGGAATAATCACTTATATGGAAATATTTCAAACCTTCGCACACCTTAATTGTATTCTCAGTAACCACTTCATTTTTTTTACGAATAGAAATTAGCCAAAATGGTATTTTAAGTATTACTTTGAAATAATCGCCATAAGCTTTTGTTTTGATAATAGTTTTTAAATTGGTTAACATTTTTGCAATGATATACGTACACATATATTTCAAAGGATATAGACGGATAATAGTTTTGAGTTCATTTTGCAATTGATACCTCGCAACTATTCGACTTTTGCTATTGTAGGTAGAGCACCTATGCAGCATAGTATATTTGGGAAAATAAAAGATTTGATATCCTAGATCAAAAAGCCTTAAAGAAATAAATTTTTCCTCTACTTGCCTAAAAAAATCTTTCGGATAATATCCTGCTTGAATGAATGCTTCTGCCCTGATGGCGCAAGCCCCCCCCCTATATGAATTAGAAGGAAAACAACTATCACAGTATTCAACCGTCCTAGCAAGCGGTGCATCCGGTTGCCTTGAAAAATAATTTATAACTTTAAAATACACAGCTCCAGCCATGGGGTTTGATCTGAAAAAATCGACCGCCCCTGAAAGGAGTTCCCTCTCTTTATATAAACCATCATCATCAAGGAAAAAAAGGATCTCTCCTTTAGCGCGACGAACCCCAACATTGCGACCTCCTGGGCAACCAATGTTATCATCAAGACTTATTACTTTCACACTATGAAAATTTTCTTTGATTAGTTCTACAGAGCCATCAGAAGAACCATTATCAACAAGTATAATTTCTTTGTTGGTATAATCTTGTGCGTTTACTGACTTAATTGCATTGCATACATCCTCTTTCTTATTCCAATTTACAATTATAATAGAAACTAACATTGTTTTTCCTGCCCCATAATCTTAAAATTTTTTTTCGCATAAATAGAGGCATATGTATAAGAAATCAACCCTAAAAATATCGGCGTACAACGCACATGCGACCAAATATCAGCGCTTAAAGCAAAAACCATCCAATGTATTATAACAATCATTAAAATTGCCGACCATCGCATGTCATCATTATCTCTAATATCTTTCAAGAACCGAAATAAAAAAGTTGCCAATAAACCCAAAAAACAAAACAAGCCAGTAACGCCTTGTTCATATAGTATTTTTAAATATGTATTATCAACCCATGCAGTCTGTAAACCTTTTGTAGGGCCTGCCCCTACAAACAAAATAAGAGGATTCGTCTGTAGTATGCTATTCCACCTTTGTATACGACCGTAGTAAGAACCAATATTAGACGTAGAAAACCTATCCATTTCCTCATAGCCGCTATAGTTGACTATCGTTAATAGAATGGGTACAGATATGGAAAGCGTTACAAGAAAAATAATAATTTTATACTTTTCCTTCCTTAGTATAGCAATTGTTAAAAAGCCAAAAAAAACAGCAAGACAGTAGCTTATTAATGCACTTCTAGAACCTGTAAAAATGAGAGAAGCAAATGTTGTTAAAATTATGGGTAATACGAGTAGCTTGCCTTCCCAAAAAAGTAAATATGTCAATACAATTAAAATTTGACCAATTAGCAAGCCCCAATAATTTGGATTTCCTATAGTTCCAAAAATTCTTCTCCATGAGACCATATCAATCAGCCATGTATCAGATTCCCTATAAATATCAACGAAGTAAGTATTCAGACCCAATATGTTAAAATATTGAAAAAAACTAACTAAAGAACATAAAACTGCCAGAATTAAAAAGAAATAACTCAGGTTTATTTTAATTAAATTACTTTTTAAATTTTGAAACACTCCTAAAAAAACAATCAAGTAAAACAGATCCCGAAAGATTGACATAAAATCGCGCCAAACGAATTGACCTCCCGAAAAAAGCTTAACAGAAATTCCGGTTGATGTTGTTAGTATTAATAAAAATAAGAAAAAAAGCTCCCATCTAATTTCTCTTATTTCGACTAAATTACCTTTTA
>CAYWGN010000307.1:0-5657 GCA_964457495.1 uncultured Desulfobacula sp. | reverse complement strand
AAACAATGCCTCGGGTGTGCTGCTGAATCGACTGATGCATAAAACCTTTAATATTGCCAAAAAAGTCAGAAAAGAAACCGGGATAGGGGATAATGCGGTTTCCATCAGCTATGCAGCCATTGAACTTGCCAAAAAAATTTTTTCAGACTTATCCCAGAAGAGTGTCATGTTGCTGGGTGCCGGGGAGATGGCGGAACTGGCAGTGGAGCACCTGTTATCCAATAATGTGAAGCAAATTCTCGTCGCAAATCGAACCTTTAAAAAAGCAGTGAACCTTGCCTCTAAATTCAATGGACAGGCAGTCAAGTTTGAAGAAAGGGAAGATGCATTAAAGGATGTTGATATTATTATCAGTTCAACCGGTTCAACCGATTATGTGTTGACCGAGACCCAGGTCAAACAGGCCATGAAAAAAAGGCATCATAATACGCTTTTTTTTATTGATATTGCCGTTCCAAGGGATATTGATCCTAAAATAAACACGATTTCCAATGCCTATGTTTATGATATCGATGATTTGAAAAATATTGTGGAATCCAATATTGAGCAGAGGGGAAAAGAAACGGTCAAAGCTGAAAGATATATTGAAGAAGCCGTGGTAAAATTTCGCAAATGGATGGAAAACCTTGCCATTGTTCCGACGATTAAGGCTTTGAACGATAAAATGTCTACCATTGTTGACATTGAATGTAAAAAAACCCTTTTAAATTTGAAACACCTTTCTCAAGAAGATATGGAGGCAATAAAACGCATGACCCAGGCCATAGCAACCCGAACCATTCATGACCCCATCCTTTTTTTACGCAATACCGGTGACCACAGGGATGATTCCCTTTATCTCAATGTCACCCGCCAATTGTTCAATATAGACCTTCCCGAGGAAGAATAGCCAAAAGTGCCCATTAAAATTTGAGCTATCCTTTAAAATTTGGCTGGAATGGGGCTATTTAATTCTTTACATTTTGTTTAATTTTAGTGTATTATTCTTATTTGGGTGTTCCGGTAATTTAAGATAAAGGGCAAAGACAATGGAAAAAAAAGATTTAGATTTTTTTAGAAATCTTTTGGGTGATAGGCTTAAAGAGCTTCTTTCCCATGCGGACAACACTGTAACCGGTATGACCAAACCAAAAGAAAATTTTGCCGATCCAACGGACAGGGCCTCCCATGAAGCGGAGAGAACTTTTGAACTTCGTATCAGAGACCGTGAACATAAATTGATCAAAAAAATAAAAAAAGCACTTGTGCGTATCGAAAATGAGACATTTGGAATCTGTGAAGTTTGCGGGGAAGATATTTCCCTTCAACGGATTAAGGCAAGGCCTGTTACCACCCAATGCATTGACTGTAAAACTCGTGAAGAGGATATGGAGAAGGCTCTCGGAATTTAGCCTGCACAAGATAGTTCATTGATTGATCTTCATGTACATTCTACAGCTTCAGACGGGTCATTTTCCCCTTTAGAAATTATGACCCTGGCCAAAAAGGTCGGGGTTCAGGCCATTTCGATAACAGACCATGATACCATAGACGGTGTTAAGGAAATCTTAAAATATCCCCTGCCCCCATTTCCTGAATTTATGACCGGAGTTGAAATCAGTTGTGAGCCGCCATCAGGCTTCAGGGAAGTGGGAAGCGTTCATATGCTGGGGTATGGGTTCAGTGTTTATGATAAAAATCTTAATGCTATTTTTGATGATGCAAAAATAGCCCGTACTCAGAGAAATCCAAAAATAATTGAAAAATTAAAAAGCCTTGGATTCAATATCACCATGGAACAGGTTGAGAATCGGTTTGGCGCGGATCAGACAGGTCGCCCCCACATTGCAGAGCTTATGATGGAAAAAGGATATGTCAAAACATTTAGAGAAGCCTTTGACAAATATCTTGGAAAAGACAAGGTCGCTTATGTGGATAAATATAAGGTCTCCTGCCACCAGGCAATTCAAACGATTCACCAGGCAGGCGGGATTGCGGTCCTGGCGCATCCGGGTCTTTTGAGATTCAATAAAAGTCATCAAATAGAAAATTTTATTGATGTCCTGATGGCTGATGGCCTTGCAGGAATAGAGGTATATTATACGGATCATGACCATGGAATGACATCTTTTTATCAAGACCTTGCACATCAAAAAAAACTGATGATGACGGGCGGTTCGGATTTCCATGGATCATTTAATAAAGGCGTTCACCTTGGCTCTGGTAAAGATAATCTGAACGTTGAATATTCTCTGTTTAAAGCATTAACCCTTGGGTTGGAAGAAATCAAAGAAAAATATATAGATTTTAGCATCCTTGAGAATAATATTGGATATTCATTTAAAAATAAATTATTGTTAAATAATGCCTTGTGTCATAGGTCTTATTTAAATGAAAATCAAGCGTCATGTCTTTGTGATAATGAGCGGCTTGAATTTTTAGGAGATGCTGTTTTAGGGTTATGCATCGGACATTTGCTCATGGAAAAAAGTCCATCAAAAAATGAAGGCGACCTTTCAAAGCTAAGAGCCAACCTTGTCAGTGAGTCTGCACTTGCTGATATGGCAAGGCTTATTGATCTTGGCAGATTTGTCAGACTTGGAAAAGGAGAAGCTTTTTCCAGGGGGTTTGATAAAAACTCCATATTATCAGATGCCTATGAAGCCGTTATTGCCGCTGTTTATCTGGATGTGGGGTTTGATGCTACATACGGGCTGATACATGATCTTTTCAAAGAGAGCATTGAAAAAAATTTGACTAATGATGAGACCCTGGATTATAAAAGTATGTTGCAGGAATTTGTTCAGGAGCATGGTGCAACAACACCTCAATATGAAGTTCTCAATGAGATCGGCCCTGACCATGATAAAACCTTTGAGGTCAGTTTAAATATTTTTGATATCCATTCAAGGGGTCGTGGGAAAACAAAAAAAGCAGCAGAGCAGGACTCTGCAAAAAATGCCTTAAAGATGTTAAAAAAAATAAATCCCTGATGGTTTGACTGATGGATTCACTAATGGTTCAGGTAAAAAAACCCCTTGTTATCCCTGTATTTATTCCTCATTCGGGGTGTCCGCATCAATGCGCCTTCTGCAATCAATCTATTATTACCAGTCAAAAATCAAGTCTGCCGGATAAAATGGTTATTCATAATATTGTCAGTCAATATTTACAATATAAAGGCACGCGGGAGCGTGTGGAGCTTGCTTTTTTCGGAGGTAATTTTTTGGGGCTGCCCTACGATACGATTATTCAATTGCTGGATATGGTTCAGCCCTATATTAAGGAAAAAAAAATTGACGGCATACGATTTTCCACCCGACCGGATACCATTACCCGACCAGCGCTGGATCTGGTCAGCCCCTATCATATATCTACCATTGAAATAGGTGTTCAGTCTATGAACGATGGGGTTCTGTTAAAATCCAAAAGGGGTCACAAAAGCATGGACACAATAAACGCCCTAGGCCTTTTGAAGGCATATCCATTTAAAATAGGTGTCCAGGTCATGGTTGGGTTGCCTGGTGATACAAAAGCTTCTTTGTTTGAAAGTACAAAAAAGGTGGCGCACCTTGCCCCGGATTTTGCAAGAATTTATCCTTTAATGGTATTAAAGGGCAGCCTGATGGAACACTGGTATTGCCAGGGTAGATATACGCCTTTGAGTCTTGAAAAATCTATTGGGCTGGTGAAAGAAATGGTTGGCATATTTAAGGCGGCTGATGTCAAGGTGATTCGCATGGGGCTTCAGGCTTCCGAGATGATGGAAGATGAATCAATGGTGCTTGCAGGCCCCTGGCATCCAGCCTTTGGCCATTTGGTTTTTTCTGAGATTTTATATGATCTTGCCTGTAATAAGATAGATCAATACCAGGGGGGGATAAAATTCAGAAAACTTTTTTTAAGGGTTCATCCAAAATCAGAATCACAATTAAGGGGCAATAAAAATATTAATTTAACAAGGCTTAATCAACGGTATTCAGAATTTGATTTTTTAATCCGACCGGATGAAATGATCCCGCTAAACCAGATAGAGGTAGGGGAAAAATGAAATTTTTTATCCCCTAAATCCCTTGTTTAAAAAGGTCTTCAGAAGCAGAAGCTGTATTTGGTTTTGGGGTATGTTCCGTCGGCAGGGTGCCTTCCTTAAAGCATTCAAATATTGTTTTTTTAGATTCTTCTATGGGAAGCAGTCCGGTTTTGGCATCAATCTTGGCAAAAATAATGCCTTCAGGAACATTAAAGGTTCTGACTGGTTTTCCCTCCAGCGCGTTTTTCATAAATTCAAGCCAGATGGGGCTGGCAGCTTTTGACCCGGTTTCTCCTTTTCCAAGAGGGGCTTCCTGGTCAAGCCCCACCCAGACTCCTGTGGTGTATCGGGGTGTATACCCAACGAACCAGGCATCAAACAGGTTATTGGTTGTTCCGGTTTTACCTGCCACTGGGCGTTTAAGGGCTTTAACTCGCCGGCCGGTCCCCGATTTTACAACGTCTTCCATTATATTGGTCATAATATAGGCTGTGGTCATATCTATGACCTTTTTTCGGATCAGTTTGGAGGTTTCTAAAAGGTTACCGTCACGGTCAAAAATTTTTGTGATAAATACAGGCTCAATCAGGTATCCCAGGTTTGAAAAAACAGAATAGGCATTGACAAGTTCAAGCAGAGACATTCCAGATGATCCCAGTGCAGTGGATAAATCCTTGCTGATATCCGAGGTAATGCCAAGTTTTCGGGAATAATCAATAATATAGTCTATCCCCAGATCCTGAAGGATTTTAATGGTGACGATATTCCGCGATTTTACAAGGGCTTGCCTGAACAGGGTCGGGCCAAAGAATTTTTCTTTATAATTACTGGGTTTCCAGATGAAATCACGTTTTGTGTCTTCATAGACAACCGGGGAATCCATTATCACGCTGGCAGCAGTATATCCCTTATCCAGGGCAGCAGCATAAATAATAGGTTTGAAGGCGCTTCCCGGCTGGCGCCTGGATTGATATGCCCGATTAAACTGGCTGTTCCTGTAATCACGTCCGCCAATCATTGTTTTTACATGGCCTGTTTCCGCTTCAATACTTAATAATGCAGACTGGGCAACCGGTTCCTGTTCCAGGGAGAACTCTATATTCTTTCCTTCAGCCATTTCATTGAGTACTTTAACCTGGATGATATCTCCGGGTTTAAATACCTGGGAAGGTTTTTTGATTTTACTTTGATAGTGGGCGATTTCATGATTTGGTTTTCGGGCCCAGGTAATGGTTTTAAGTTTGATTATGCCATGGAAATTCCCCACCCTGACCTTGGTGTTACCATTTTTATCATCAATCTTGAGCACAACCCCCTCATAAATATTACCCATGTCCAGCGGCTTATTTCCTGTTTTGCCTGAAACTTCTGCGCAAAAACTTTCGATTTCAAGGTCTGGGATGTTTTTTAATGGTCCGCGATAGCCCGTTCGCCGATCAAGCTCAGTCAAGCCTTTGTTTACGGCATTTCTTGCGATTTTCTGGAGTTCAATATTAACGGCTGTATGGATTTGAAGCCCCTGATTGTATAGAGCATCTTTGCCGTAATGTTTTTCTACATATCGCCGGACATGCTCTGTATAACAGGGAACTCTTTCAATGAACCAGTTTTTTCTAGGTTTTATATCCAGTTTGAGATCAATGGCTTC
>CAYWGN010000306.1:0-5667 GCA_964457495.1 uncultured Desulfobacula sp. | reverse complement strand
GATAAAGTGCTGCAAGAGAGAGGAATTGCCGCAGAGGCGGTGGTGTTGTCTCTAATTGGGGAATACATCAGATGGTTTGAAGACAGTTTCGGCTCGTCATTTTGCAGAGAAAGAAGTGGCGTAGATTTTTATACAACCATGGGTCAGATACGCTATTTTTTACCAGGTGACCGGGTTGGAAAGTGCTTGTGGCATCTTAGAGGCGCAATGAGACACTTGTATACCTATCAGGAGAAAGATTTGCCTGGAATGGATATGGAGACAAAGGAAATACAGGGTGAACCAATACATTGTGCGCAGGCAGTATTAAGGGGGATTAAAGATCGCACTGGTATAGGTGACCCACTTCTTGAGCGGTTGTCTTTCATTTTTGATGGGGGAGTGGGCCTTCAAGGGGGAGTTTGTGGTGCTCTTGCCGGAGCAATTATGGGAATAAACCTCTTTTTAGGTATGAATATTCGTGATACAAAATATTTTCAAACACTTAAGGCATTTGTTGTTGGTCATATTAACTTGCTCTTAGATAAACCTATTGGAGAACCTGAACCCTTTGGCGTAGGTAAGAATATTGTACAAAGATTCAGAGAGGAAGCAGGCGCGACAGAATGTCATACCATTACGAAGAAGGAATTTTCTGACTGGACTGACTTTCAAAAACATATATCCTCTTCTGACAAATGTACCGGGTTGATCGAGCTTGCCACCACTGAAGCATCAAATGCTATCCAAAGATTGATATAAAGAGTCTCAATAGCAAGTCTCATAGGCGGCAAGAGCAAATGTGCTTCACAGATCTATGACACCACATAACCATGAGAGCTGTAGCGGACCATTAAACTATATTTCCTGACAATCTTACACAAAGGCTCTTTTTCATAATGTTCTTTATAATATAAAGAGCTTAAAATTTGAGTTTGATAGAATATTATCAGAGCGTTTGAGATGTCCAAGGCTGGATATTGATCTTGATTTTTATGGGAGAATACATCCTGTGGACTATCCCTGTTAACCGTCCAGTGGAAGCCGAAAAGCGGAAGATGGTTTTAAATGTTTGGGGATAACCCATATGTTAAAAGAATAATGCTATATACTCTTGCTAAATACATACCTATGCTATAGACTTCATATATAACAAATTGAACATAGGAGATTGAGTTATGGATGTAGGAACAGTCTTTGTAAATAATAGAACCCAAGCGGTAAGATTGCCTGTTGGCAGCAGGTTTCCTGGAAATGTGAAAAAAGTTTTTGTACGTATTATCGGTAAAGACCGTATACTTTCACCAGTAGAAAATACATGGGATAGCTTTTTTCTTTCCGAAGATGGGGTGTCCGATGATTTTATGACGGAACGTGCTTCACAAGAACAATCTGAAAGGGAATCTTTTTGATGTTAAAGTATATGTTGGACACCAATATTGTTATTTATGTGATTAAGCGTCGTCCAATTGAAGTATTAGATATTTTTAACGCCCATGCAGGACAGATGTGTATTAGTTCAATCACATTGGCAGAATTATTACATGGTGTTGAAAAAAGCTCTATGGTGTCTCACAACCTACGCAAAGTTGAGGACTTTGTATCTCGTTTGGAAGTCTTGCCCTATAACAATAATGCCGCTGCCCATTATGGAAATGTCAGAGCGGATTTAGAAAAGAAAGGCACTCCTATAGGGGTTAATGATTTGCACATTGCCGGGCATGCCCGAAGTGAATCTCTGATCCTGGTCACCAACAACATGCGTGAGTTTGTGAGAGTCGAGGGCTTGCGGTTGAAAAATTGGATTGAAACAGAATAGGAATAGGGGATTCCAAATCGTCCAGAAGCGTTTTCAGATTAAACCCATACATGGTTGAGACACTATGAATGGTTTCAAAAAGTGATTTGCAGCAGATGCATTCCCCTGCAGGTACATCGTATTTTTTAAATACCGGCAGGGTTTCCTTATAAGCTGCCACAACATCAAGGACTGTCATTTCTGGATTGATGGTATGCTGGCCTTTATTTTTATTATTACACATTATATTCCTTTAATACCTTTTCCAGAGCCTGGGGGATATGCGAGATAATTTCGCAAACCTGGGTGGCAGGGGTTGGTTTTGCATTAAACCCGGCAACCCGGTTAACTTTTGCTGCAATTTTTGCTGCTTTTGAAATTGGTATTCCTGTCCCTGCAAGGGCAGTGACAATGCCGGTAATTGTATCTCCTGTCCCTCCCATGGCTTCCATGGCTTCGACTATTGGTTTGTCTACAGAAAAAATGATACCATCTTTATCTGCAATATAGTCTGTTGCCCCTTTTACGAGCAAATTTTTTGCTGCATTTCCATGCAGGTATGCCCGGCTGATAAGATCAGGAACCTTATTGTCATCGTGTAAGATAAACCCACGGGTGTAGAACGGATGAGGTGCGGTTTCATCAGCAAGAAACGAAAGTTCGCCCACATCCGGTGTAAAAAGATCATAGGATTGAGCCTGGCCGCTCATCTTGGCAGCATACATAAAACCGGCGTCTGCAATTAATACTGGTTTTTTCCCCAAATCATTCAGCATGAACAAAATCCGGTTATGCCAGTCTACATCCGGCTGAAGGTAATGGAATACAATGGCATGGAAATCAATTTGAGAGTTGTTTTCAACCAGGTATTGATACAGCTTGCGGCTGCCGTCCCCAATTCCTATATCCCCTGCAATAAACCCGATTATGTCCTTTGTGCCCAATACTTTCAAAGTATTGACCATAGCGCCTAAAAGGGCCGGAGTTCCCCGGTTCACCGGGACATGTTTTCCATCAATTCTGAGCCTGTTTTCAACCATGTCCACTTTGCCAATGGTCAGGGGGAAATCCGGGTCCGGTATAGTGCCTACCACTGCGAGCATTTTTTCTGCATCTCCTTAAAAGCAAGTCCAAGGGCATAGCCGCAGAGGGTATGCCCGATGTCCAGGGGGTTGGGAGCCTGTGCCATGGTTTTGCCCACAAGCATAGAAGCAAGATATGGCACATCCGGGCAACCGCCTCCGGAAACATTGACGATCAATCGGGTATTTTTTTTCACAGTGATTTTCATATTGGCAGCCCTGATCATGAGAAACTCTCCAAAATCTTTTATCTGAAAAAGGTCCACCGGCTGGAGCAATGGACTGGTTACAGGAACCGTCTCAATCGGCGGAATTCCTGCTTTTTCAAGGAGTCGAAGGATATTGAGTTCCTGGATCAGGGGAAACTCTATCACGAGATCACACCCGCTTTGAATTTCAGGTGGCGGACCCATCACCCTGATTTCCCAGTCATTTGCCAGTAAAACTTTTTGGGCAGCAATGACTTCGCTTGTATTTTCAAACACAAGGATACCCAGTTCTGCCCGGGAAAGATGCTGCTGTTTTTTTTCTTTGAATAGTTTTAATTTAAACAAAAGAGATACCTCTTACGTCATTAATCCTTTACAATTGTTATTTGGTATTCATCCTTCTGCTGTCGGATATCAGTGACATTGTATTTTTTGCTTTCCGCAGCCCTTGAGACATTTTCTTTTGAAGCATCTGTATCCACCAGTACAATTATCGTGCTTTCATTCCCTGATTTAATGGCTTCCATAAACATTAACACTGGCTGAGGACATGAAAATCCTCTTGCATCAATCGTTATACTCACGGCTATACTCCTTTGATATTTTTTTTCATTGTAAATCCGATAAACAGGCAGACGATAAGCCCTACTGCTACAGCAGCAATTCCATGGGGGCCAACACCCTTGGGAGAACTGGCCAGTCCGAAATTATGAGCAATGGCAGCCCCCATAATCATTCCCAGAACAAAGACAGCAGCATCGCCATCCCCTTCACCTGAAAGAAACAGCTGTCGACCGGGGCATCCTCCTGCCAGGGCAAAGGCAAGGCCTGCAAGCACCATTCCTGCAAAATTCCAGACCTGCATGGTATGGGCAACCGGCTGCCCTTCAAACCCGGGATTAAACTGACCCAGAACAAAATTTGTAATAAATGCAAATATTACAAGAGAAATCAATCCTGTTAATAGATGAATATGGCGAAACAAAATCAGATCCCGAAAAGCGCCCATGGTGCAAAACCGGCTTCTTTGAGCGATAAATCCGATTACAAGTCCAATAATAAGAGATATAAACAATGGCGCATGCATGGCACCAGGGCCTTTAAGGCTGTATAACAAGACCCCGCTTTTATTTTCTCCTGCCACCTGGGGGTAAAGAAACATCAGGCATAAAAAGCCCAGCATGATAAGGGGGAACACCAGGCCGACACTTTTATGGGTTGCCTGGCTTCTGCCCAGGTTGTACCCGTTTTTTAAAAAGAGAACACCGATCCAGATCCCCCCTGCCAGTCCCAGCAGTCCAATAATGGCATTACCATCCCCTCCTGCAAGGCGAAGCAGGGCACGCCAGGGGCAGCCTAAAAAAACCAGGGCCCCAATCATGGCAAAAACACCCAGAACAAACCGGACAATGGGTGCAGATCCGCTCCGGGGTTTAAATTCCTTAAAACTGAATGCAGCGATTAAAGCGCCTAAAACAAAGCCAATAATCTCCGGACGCATATATTGCACCACGCCTGCCCTGTGAAGTCCTAAGGCTCCTGCAATATCCCTTTCAAAGCATGCCACACAGATCCCCATGTTTCCCGGGTTCCCTAATTTTTGCAAAACCCCTGCCAAAATACCGATAATCGCACCAACACAGATAATACCCCATCGGCCGGCAAAAAAATTCTTAACCATTTTATTTCATCCTTTTAAAAATATTAGTATAGTTCAACCCGCCACACATCAGTATCAATTCCCCGGAGAGATCTGCCCCAGGATTTTGTCTTTGCTTTGAATAAATCCATTATTCTGTCCCACCACGTTTCAAAATCTCTTCTGAACTATTAATAGATCAGCCATACAAAAAAAATCAAATTGATTGTTATGATCAAAATCATGATGTGTATTGAAGATCCCAATAACACGTTGATCAAGTACATGAACCTTACAAACATATAAAACATAAGAAAACGCTTATATTATGCGATTTTTAATTGAAAGACGCTTCCGGGTATGCCTTAATGCAAAACAACTTTTTTAACATTAGCGGATTAATTTTTCGATTGACAATAGTGTTTATAGCATATACACTGTTGCGCATGAAAAAAGAAAAATTTATCATGCACGGAAAATTTCAATCCATAATGGCCCTTACTCAGAAACTTGAAAAGGTTCCTAAAAAATTCGGCACTGGACAGCTCCTTTCTCACTCTGAAATTCATTTGATTGAGATTATCGGTGATAATGAGGATCTGAGTGTCACTGACATTGCAAAGGCCCTTGGAATAACAAAAGGAGCGGTTTCACAAAGTTTGAAAAGACTTGAAAACAAGGGCCTTTCCTTTAAAGAAACAGATCCGAAAAATTTGTCAAGGTCAATTGTAATGTTAACTGCAAAAGGATTTACAGCTTTTTGGGCCCATAGACACTGGCATGAAACAATGGATGGCGGATTTTTAAAATATATGGAAGAACTGAATAAAGGAGAGATTGGTATTATTATTAATTTTATGGAAAAAGTTGAAGATTTTTTGAAACGAAGAATTCAGTTTAGCGACTAATAAAGGGTGTTGAAACCGTTCAAAATCTGACAGAATTATAATGTCCCTATCA
>CAYWGN010000305.1:0-5713 GCA_964457495.1 uncultured Desulfobacula sp. | reverse complement strand
TAACCTGGCCGGGGCATGGGTTGAAGTTCATCTGATTGGCCTTATTACAGGCTCTAAACTCCGTTGCGCTAACCGCTAAAACTCGCTATCGCTCAAACACTTGGCAGTCTTAACGCTCCACTGCGTTAAGATCCTGTACAGAAGGCCAATCAACCATTCCCTGCAACCCATGCCCCGGCCTCTCCGGCAAGATTCAGTTTCAACATCGATATGTGCCTTTGCTCAGATTGTCAAAAAATTCGTCTATACCATAAGTGCGCGTTAGTATTTAAATCTAAATCAGATTTTTTTTGCGTCGGATAGTTTTTTGATGTAAGATGATTTTGAGCGGCGTATCAATGGTTTTCAAGGTAATCAAGAACTTTATTATAATGACCATAATCCACCTCATTTTCATGCTCGATATGGTGGGGGAAAAGTGGTAATAGAGATAGAATCTCTCCGGGTTTTGGAAGGTCTAATTGCTCCACGGGCTTTGGGTTTAGTAGTTGAGTGGGCTTCTCAGCACAAAACCCATCTATTGAAGAATTGGGAATTAGCGAAAAACAATCAGGCCCCTAACAAAATTGAGCCTTTGAAATAAGGGAGGGACATTATGATAAAAGATGTAATCTCAGCCAGTTATAAGGGCGGATATAGTATTGAAGTGATTTTCGAGGATGGTGCCATAGGGATTGTTGATTTTTCAAAATATTTGGAAAAAGGTGGTGCCTTTGATAAATTCAAAGATATAGAATTTTTTAAAACTTTTACAATTAATGAAGATCTTGGGGTGTTGACATGGGGGGATGAAATAGATATAGCACCGGAAACACTATATGCCGAAGCAACTAACTCCCCCTTGCCAGACTGGATAATTTTGCAGCAAGATTCTTCAGCGAACAAATCTTTTCAGCCGACCTCATAAATCAATAGAACATTTATCGAAAGGTATTGAAGGTTCCACGAAAGTAAGGGTGGCAAGCCGGAACGGGTTATGGATAGAGGGCCTTTTTATTTTATCCCCGGGATGATATGTCCTGTGAAGGATTATCCAGTCTTTTTTTTTCTCTGGCGACAATTCGTTGAAGGTCCTTATATGGAATGTCCTTTTTCATGCCCGGGCATGAATTGGCCATGGTATTCCAGTTTTCAGGATGGTCAATGATCGTTTTGATAAAAGGCCAGGCTTTGCACATATATGGCTTTACCGGATGGATGGTGCATTGAATTATTTTATCAAAGAAGATACAGAACCCGTCTTTACCAAGCGTTAAAACATGCCGCGACCCTGACGGGTCACAGTATCGGGGAATAAATTTTTCAGGATCAAAGCCAATATATCTTGAGATATTGATGATATCCTGATGGGTAACATAAGTGCCGCCAAACCCGTTGCAACAGTTGCCGCACAGTTGGCATTCAAAAATATCTATGGCGGCTTTAACCTCAGACGTCATATCTTTTTTCCATTGCTTTTTGCATGGTCAGCTGATCAATATATTGCAAATCACCCCCCATGGGGATACCCGACGCTATCCTTGTGAGTTTGATCTTTGTTTTTTTAAGTTTTTCAAGAATATAGGAAGCCGTGGCTTCTCCTTCAACATTGGTTTTGGTGGCAAGGATGATTTCTTTTATTGTTTTAGAAGCAGCCCTTTTAAATAACTCCTGTATCCTGATGTCATCCGGGCCAATACCGTCAATGGGAGAAAGTGCGCCACCCAATATGTGGTAGGTCCCAACAAAGGCATTTGATTTTTCTATGGCTGACATATCTGTTGGATTCTCTACAACACAGATAATGGTCTGGTCCCTTTGGGGATCAGAGCATATCCGGCATTTATCTTTGTCGCTCAGGGCAAAGCACACGGAACATATTTGAATACTTTTTTTCAATTCAATGATGTCGGAGGCCAAAGTTACAGCTTCATGATTCGGGGCATGAAGGATGTGAAGCGCCAGCCGTTCTGCTGTATTTTTCCCAATACCCGGAAGTTTTGACAGGCTGGTGATGAGTTTTAAAATGGGTTCAGGATAATAATTCATTTTTTGTAATTGTTTAGACCGTTAAAAGAAGTTATCTCAAAGCCCTGTCCGATGGATATTTGCAGGAGGTTAAGCGTTTAGCATCGAACAAAAATATCCATCGGATAGGGCGGTTTCAAGAATAAGAGCTGAATAGTTACCATTTTTTTTACAGACCGGGAATATTGAGTCCTCCGGTAAGCTTACCCATTTCAGCAGACACCATTTCCTGGGCTTTGTTTAATGCATCATTTACTGCTGCTAAAACAAGGTCCTGAAGCATTTCAATATCTTCCGGGTCAATTATTTCTTTTTCAAAAATAATGGATTCAATTTTCTGGCCACCATTGGCAATCACCTTGACCATGCCGCCACCAGAAGAGGCTTCAACCGTCTTTGTGGCTAATTCAGTCTGGGTTTTCAACATTTTTTTCTGAAGATTCTGGGCTTGTTTCATCATTGAACTCATATTTTTCATAATTTGTCACTCCTGTCTTATTGATTGATTATCTCACCATCAAACATCTTTTGGGCTTCAACAACAAGGGGGTGGTTGAAGGCAGTTTGTCTGGCTTTTATTTTTTTTTTATGGTCAGGTTCTGTCTTGTTCTTTCCGGGAACGAGCTTTATTGTCAGATGTTTTCCAAGAAATTCTTTACATATATTTTGTAGTTCAGGCTTTGTTTTTTTAAGCCTTGTTTTATCAAAAGACGAACCATTTTTCAGTTCAACAATAATCTCACTGGTTTCAGTCTGGGTTACCTTGCCTTTGCAAAGAAGGGCAAACATAAAGGGATATACTGGTTCTATTTTATTTAAAAAATCTTTCCATGTTCTGCTGTTTTTATTCTGTTCCGAAGAAGGGGGTTCATCTGCCTGATATCCTGGTGAGGGCATTGATTCCCGGATAGCCGGAGCTTCTTGTTTTTTCTGCAAAGGCTCTTTTGCAAAAGGTTTTTGTAAGGGTTCAACTTCCTGGGTCAGGGCTGAAGGCTTTGAGCCAGTCCGGTTCGAACCTGTCTTGTTTGAACCTAATTGGTTCGCAAGGATATCAAGCTTTGCAATGATGTTATCAATTTGGGCGCCCGGGTTTATTTGAAGCAGTTTTAAAAGAACCATTTCAATAGCCGTTCTGGTATGGGATGAATATTTGACAATGGATTCTTCGTCCAAAAGGATTTGCAAAATAGTGTTGATAAAACCTGTGGACAATGACGTAACAGACTGGAAGATTTTTTCTTTTTCAGAATCTGTGATATTAACAGCCGGGCTGTCCTTGCCACATATTTTAACGATATTCAGATTTCTGAAATGGAAAATAATATCAGAATAAAATTTTTTCAGGTCAATTCCTGAGTTGTTTACTTTTTCTATGATTTCAATAAGCCTGGCACCATTGTTTTCAAAGATTGCCGCTGATATATCATGCATGGTTTGTAAGTCCTGGATGCCAAGACTGTCCAACACACGATCCAGTTGGATTTTTTTGGTGGTGGCTGAGGATAAAACCCTGTCAAGAAGGCTTAAGGCATCTCTTATGGAACCATCAGCTTCCTGGGCAATCAGGTCAAGGCAGGAGTTTTCAATGCTGAACCCTTCATTCTTGCAAAGAGCTTGTAAGTGATTTGAAATCATTTGCAGAGAAATTCTGCCAAGATCATGGCGTTGACATCTTGAAAGGATGGTAGCCGGGATTTTGTGTACTTCCGTTGTTGCAAAAATGAACATTACATGTTCAGGAGGTTCTTCAAGGGTTTTGAGCAGGGCATTAAATGCAGCAGTAGACAGCATATGGACTTCATCGATAATATATATTTTATACGCTGCCGATGAAGGCATATAAGTGACATTTTCTCTTAAATCCCTGATTTGATCCACGCTGTTGTTGGATGCCCCATCTATTTCAAAAACGTCCGTGCAATGCCCTTCAATGATATCCGTGCAAATTTTACACTGGTTGCATGGGAAGGGAGAAGGACCTTTTTTACAATTCATTGCCTTGGCTAAAATCCTCGCAATGGTTGTTTTTCCCGTGCCTCTGGGGCCTGTGAAAAGAATGGCATGGGCAACCCTGTCCTGGGAAATTGCATTGGAAAGGGTGGTGGTAACATGAGGTTGACCAACAACCTCATCAAATGTCTGGGGCCGATATTTTAGTGCTAATACTTGGTATGACATGTTATCTTAATATGAACTATTATGATTAGGATTGGAAATTATATAAATTGCTTTTAAGTAATTTCATTTCCGATCCTTAGTGGCGGAGAGGGAGGGATTCGAACCCTCGGTACCCGTTAAGATACACACGCTTTCCAGGCGTGCACCTTCAGCCGCTCGGCCACCTCTCCTCATTAAATTAATTCAAGGCAAAGTAGTATCTTTTTGTAATTGTGTCAAGGTTTAAACAGTGAAGCATACTCATTTGTAAATTTGTTGTCAGAACCATAGACATAAAAGGGCGGGGCTATAGTACAGGGTTTGCCATGGTTTTTTGTGGCGCAGAGAATCACCCACCTGGCTGCTGTGTTTTTTTTTATGTGGATAAATCTGATGAAATCAGGGGTAAATTTATATTGTTCCATGGTGAGCATCAGATCTGATATTCGTTGCGCAGGAAAGATAATATATAAGCGCCCTTGTTTTTTGAGCAGCCTGTTTGAACATTTGAGCAGCAAATCAATATCAAGGAAGATCTCATGCCGGGCAATGGCCTTTTGAGAATCCGGGTTAAGCCTGCCAGTCCCTTTTTTTTTATAGGGCGGGTTTGAAACAATGATATCTGCTTTCCCGTTTATGTGGGAAACATTTATGTTTTTAATATTTTCATGAATGATATAGATGGTATTTGCAAATTTGTTTGAAATGGTATTTTTTCGGGCAAACCGGAATAGCTCCTTTTGAATTTCAACACCTAAGATCTCAAGGCCCGGATATCTGGATGCCAGAATCAAAGGTATGATTCCACAGCCACATCCAACATCAATGATTTTTTCAAAACCTATTGGTTGAATATGGGCAGCAAGAATAAATGGATCCATGGAAAACCGATAGCCGGTTTTTGGCTGGGATACCTTTATTTTCTGGCTGAATAAAGTATCAGCTGAGAATTTTTCCAATTTTAAACCGGAGCTGTTTGACCATTGGATGGTCAAGTTTTTTGTTGATATTCAAGATCATATCCTGTTCAAGAAATTTCAGCTGATGAATCCAGGCAGAGCTTGACACATTGACAATGAGTATCCCATCCTTAAAAGAATCTGGTTTGGCATTCATGGCAATGGGTTTTCCAACAGCATCATCCCAGACGTTCCAGATTCTTGTCATTTGGGTATCCATGGCAGGCCTGTACCTGGCAAGAGCAGAAGCCAGGATATCGCTGATGTGAATCAGTTTGCCGTCTTTATTTTTTCTGTCCATTGAATATACCTAACTCGTTCCTGAACGAAAACCTTGTTCAGGAACGGTTTTAAGTTTTAACCTAAATCCTAAATCTTAAATCTCGTATAGTTGCAAGTCTCTAACCCAAATTGAAAAACTATATTTCTGGTTTTTCGTTCAGGCATTAGTCCATAACATAGCATATTATATAATCATAAATATACCAAAACTATATTTCAGGATTCAAGTTTGTCCAAAGCACTAAATAAATAATAATTGTTTAGCCCGTTAAAACAAGTAATCTCAAAGCCCTGTCTGATGGATATTT
>CAYWGN010000304.1:0-5716 GCA_964457495.1 uncultured Desulfobacula sp. | reverse complement strand
AGGACGGCTCCGTGCATTGGACGCGCTGGGAATGCCGTCCCTGGTATGAATCCGATGGTTCAATCGGTGGTATCATTATATACAATGAGGTTATCAACGAATGGAAGAAGATCAAGGAGGAGTTTCGAAAGAGTGAACAGCTGCTTTCGAACCATCTTTTAAATACACCGATTGGAGCAATTTCCTGGGACTTGAATTTCAAGACGGTTGAGTGGAACCCTGCTGCCGAAACTATATTTGGTTATACCAAAGAAGAGGTTATCGGCAAACATGTTACTGAACTTATTCTCCCCGAAAAAATGAAGGAATTGGTTGAGAACGTTTTTCAGAATATATTATCTGAAAAAGGAGGTGTACACAGTATAAACGAGAACATAACCAAAGACGGCCGACGAATCATATGTGACTGGTACAATACAGCCCTGAAAGATGTCGATGGCAGGAGTATCGGCATGGCATCACTGGTAAATGATATCACCGAACGTAAACAGACTGAGGAAGCGCTGAAGGAAAGCGAAGAACGACTAAAAACCATTCTATCTGCAACTCCTGATCCAATTGTAATATATAGCAATCAGGGTGAGACTGAATATCTGAATCCAGCCTTTGTTGAAGTATTTGGATGGAGTTTGGATGAATTAAAAGGCAAGCGCATACCCTTTGTCCCTGATGATCAAGAACAGATAACTTCTGAAAATACAAAAGAGCTGTTGGACTCCGGGAATAAAGTACAATTCGAGACTCAAAGGCTTACAAAGCGAGGCAGCAGTATAGATGTTATCATAAGTGCCTCCTGCATAAAAAATCTAAATAATAAAACATCAAAATTGATTATAATTTTAAAAGACATCACTGAGCAGAAGCAGGCTAAACAGGAATTAAAATTACTTAACTTGAAGTTAAAACACGAGGCCACACACGATCCTTTAACCGGAGCCCCGAACCGCCGTGCCATTTTAGACAGACTGAGAGAAGAGTTGGGCCGCGCTAAAAGGGGAAAATTGAAGCTAAGCATTGGGTTATGTGACATTGATCACTTTAAACATATCAATGACAAATATGGTCACCAGGTGGGCGACGATGTCCTATGCAGTTTTGTCAAAGCTGTCCAGGACACCCTTCGGCCATATGACCTCGTGGGCCGATACGGTGGAGAAGAGTTTTTAATAGTTATACCCGATTTACCCGGTTCTACCGGATTGGTTGAAGAAAGGATCTACGAGCGTGTGAGGACAAGAATAGCCGACCATAAAATGGTCACAAGGTCAAGAAAGGTTGGTATCACAATCAGTATCGGCATTACAAGTAGAAGCGGGGATGAAACAGCAGATGCAATGATTGCAAAAGCTGATGCTGCCTTGTACAGAGCTAAAGAAAATGGGCGTAATCAATTGGCCTTTGCTGATTAAACAATTTAAAATGATATAGTTTTAATTTCAACAATCGGAGAAAAATTATTTGAACTCAAAAAAAAAAATTATTGCAGCGGTTCTTGTTATTTTCATTATTATCAGTGGCCTTTTTCTAATAGGGAAGAGCGGCTTCAGTATTTTATCTGGACTCAGGGCCTTTGTCGGTGGGGAAGGGTCGTGGGCAAAGAGCCAGAAGGAGGCTGTATTTCAGCTTACCCAGTATGTTTTCACCGGCGAAGCAAATAGATACCAATTATTTGTCGACAGTTTAAAAGTTCCTCTTGGAGACAAATCCGCGCGCCTGGAGCTTGAAAAAACAGATCCTGTTGATGGAATCATTATCCAGGGATTAAGAGATGGAGGCAATCATCCGGCAGATATTCCCACGATGATTTTTTTGTATAAATATTTTAAAAACCTGGATTATATCAGAAAGGCCATTGAACAGTGGCAAGAGGGTGATAGACTGATAGAGGATCTTTTAGAAATCGGTGTGCAGACAAATCATGCCATTATCAATAATAACATGAGCAAAGAACAGGCTGTCCAGACACTGGCTGCAATAGATAACTTGCAAAAAAGACTGAATGATGCCGAAGACCTGTTCTCATCCAATATGTCATCTGCTGCCCGTGAGACGGCAAATCAATTATCTGTCATCATGCTTTGCTTTAGTCTGGTCGGAATCATCCTGTGCTTTATGATGTTACGTCTGATCGTGGGCATCATTTCTGACCTGAGCCATAAAAAAAAACTTCTGGAGAATCAAGCAGAGCAGGAAAGCCAATTTAAAAAAGCACTGGAGAAAAGCGAAGAAAAATATCGGAGCATTTTTGAGAATTCTGTTGAAGGTCTTTTTCAGAGCACACCGGAAGGTCGGTTTATCAGTGTCAACCCGGCCTTTGTCAATATGCTGGGGTATGCATCACCTGAAGATTTCATGGCGAACACTTCCGACATTGCTGCACAATATTACGTAAACCATGAAGACCGGCACCGATATAAGCAACTTCTCCAGAAGACCGGAATTGTAAAATTTTATGAGTTCAAAGCCCGGTGCAAAGACGGTTCACACATATGGGTATCCGACAGCACCCGTGTCATCTATGATCAGGACGGCAATATTGTCCGCTATGAAGGGCAGGTGACAGATATCACCCAGCTCAAGCAGGCAGAAAAGGAAAAACGCCAGGTAGAGGCGCAATATCGTCAGGCCCAGAAAATGGAGTCCGTTGGCCGTCTGGCAGGTGGGGTTGCCCATGATTACAACAATGCCCTTACCGCGATCATGGGTTACACAGAACTTGCCATGATGGATGCAGATCCGGCAGGACCTTTGCATGCCGATCTCAATCAGGTTCTCAAGGCTGGCAGACGTGCACAAGACATTACCCGGCAACTGCTGGCCTTTGCCAGAAAGCAGACCATCGCTCCCAGGGTGCTTAACCTGAACGATAGCGTGGAAAGCATACTCAAAATGCTCCGACATCTTATCGGCGAGGATATCGATCTTGTCTGGCTGCCAGAGACAGGCCTGTTGAGTGTCAAGATGGACCCCTCCCAAATCGATCAGATTCTGGCCAACCTTTGTGTTAATGCCAGAGATGCCATCGTCGGAGTTGGCAAGATCACCATCGAAACAACGCCGATGGTATTGGATGCAGCCTATTGTGCCGATCATGATGGTTTTATTCCCGGTGAGTTTGTTCTGCTGGCAGTAAGCGACAACGGCTGCGGCATGGAAAAAAAAATACTGAACAATATTTTTGAACCGTTTTTCACTACAAAGGATGTGGATAAAGGCACCGGACTTGGATTATCCATGGTCTACGGCATCGTTAAGCAAAATAACGGGTTCATCAACGTCTATAGCGAACCGGATAAAGGAACCACTATAAAAATTTACCTGCCCCGGGATGAGGGCAAAGTTGTCGAGATCCAGGAGGAAAGCACGGCAAAAATCCCACAAGGCCTTGGTGAGACGATCCTGCTGGTGGAGGACGATCTGCCAATCCTGGAACTAACCGAAAAAATTCTCAACTCATTGGGCTACACAGTTTTAGCCGCGGACACACCAAAAGGAGCCATGAGGCTGGCCAAGGAACATACAGGCAAAATTCACCTGCTTGTCACGGACGTGATCATGCCTGAAATGAATGGGCTTGAACTGTCAGAACATCTGCAAGCCCTTTATCCTGACCTCAAGCGCATGTTCATGTCCGGATACACGACCAATGCTATTGCCCATCACGGCGTTTTGGACGAGGGGGTGTACTTTATTCAAAAGCCATTCTCCAAAAAAGATATGGCAACAATAGTCAGAAAAGTTCTGGATGGGGGCAATAATTAAAACTTATGAATAATTATCCGAAAATGAAGAATACAGGGGTCGATATTCTCAAAGATACTGAATCAATAAACAAAAAAATCACAGCGGCAAAACACATAAAAGGAGCATATATGAATGTTCGGATAAAGTCATGGTGGTTGTTTGTATGCTTGCTGCTATATTTCTTTGTTCCGTTTTCAGGACAAGCCGAGGATGCCGGAAAAACGATTCAGACCATCATAGTTGTCTCAGATGATAATTACCCACCTTATATTTTTCGAGATTTTAATGGAGATATTCAAGGCATTCTTGTGGATGAGTGGAAGTTATGGGAAAACAAGACCGGCTTAAAGGTAAATTTGATTGCAACGGACTGGGGCAAGGCGCAGGAGTACCTTTTTAAAGGACAAGCCGATGTCATAGACACAATTTTTTTTACCGAGAAGAGAGCTATGCAATATGACTTCACAAAACCCTATGCCACGATAGATGTGCCTGTTTTTTTTCATAAAAACCTTGGAGGTATAGTCGACATAGCGTCACTGAAGGGTTTTACCATTGGAGTGAAAAAAGGAGATGCCTGTATTGAAGTGTTTAAAAAACATGGTATTACCAGCTTGCAGGAATATGACTCATATGAAGCGATCGTTAAGGCTGCAAAAGATCGCCAGATAAAAGTTTTTTCCATAGATAAGCCACCAGCGCTCTATTACCTTTATAAAATGAATTTTGAAGATGAATTCCGCTATTCCCTTAACCTATATACGGGAAAATTTCATCGGGCGGTCATAAAAGGCAGGACAGATATATTGAAGATAGTGGAAGATGGATTTTCCCTAATCACAAAAAAGGAACACGATGCCATAGAAAAAAAATGGACGGGGGAACTCCTTACCCGGCCGGCGTATCTTCGCTATGTTCTATTTTCTTTCCTGTTTGCCGGGTTGCTCTTCTTAATGCTTGTTTTTCTTAATATCACTTTGCGAAGAAAGGTCAGATCAAAAACTTCTGAATTACAGGATCTTATTAATCAACTAAAAAAATCAGAAAACCAATTCCGAAATCTTTTTAACTCTATAACCGATCTCATATACACACAAGATATGGAAGGACGTTTTATTTCAGCAAATCCGGCCTTGCATAGGCTTTTTGGTTATGATATGGATGAATTTATTGGGCACAGTGCAGCCGATTTCATGGAACCGAAATTTCAATCTGATTTTGCCAGCCGATATCTGGAAATGATCAAGAACCAGAAATTTCACGAGGGCATTAGTTGTTATGTTAAGAAAAACAAGGAAAAGATTTATATTGAATATAGAAGTTCTTTGGTCAAACCGGCTGATGGAGGTGATTCCTACATCAGCGGTATTGGCAGGGATGTCACTGAAAAAATTTTATCTAAAAAAAAAGTTGCACAACTTCAAAAACAAGTAGCACAAGCCCAGAAGATGGAATCCATCGGTACCCTTGCCGGCGGCATAGCCCATGATTTTAACAATATTCTTTTTCCTATTTTAGGGTATGCGGAGATGCTGTTAGAGGATATCCCTGAAGACAGTCCATTTAAAGATAGCCTGAAAGGAATTTATACCAGTGCCTTAAGAGCCAAGGGACTTGTAAAACAGATCCTTACATTTTCCCGCCAGGATACTAATGAATTAAAACTGATGAAGATGCAGCCTATTATCAAGGAGGCATTAAAACTTATCAGGTCTACAATTCCCACAACAATTGAAATCATACAGGATATCAATCCTGACTGTGGTGTAATCAAAGCTGATCCAACCCAAATTCATCAGATTGTAATGAATCTTGCAACCAATGCCTATCATGCCATGGAAGAGACGGGCGGGGAGCTGAAAGTAAGCCTCAAACAAGTCGAATTAGGTGAGTACGACATAATCACTCCGGATATGACACCTGGAGTTTATGCTTGTCTGATAGTGGCTGATACAGGGGTGGGCATGGATAA
>CAYWGN010000303.1:0-5766 GCA_964457495.1 uncultured Desulfobacula sp. | reverse complement strand
CTTCTGTTGACCAGCAAAAGATGGTAAGACTTGCACCACTGCCTATGCCGCTAAGTTCATTGATCACAACAATTGCAATGATGATGAGCAGGATTCCAAGGACAATGATTACAGTCCATTTCAGATATATTTTGCTGTCCTTAGTTGCATCCTCATGGGCTTGCGTCTCAGCTTGCTCTTTGATATCTTCAAGTTCTTGAGGTGTTATTCGCTCCTGATCCATGATCATTATCCTTATTTATTTTTGTATGATGATCTCGCATCTAACGGGATGTAATCTTCTAAAGGAGGTTTGTTCTCAGGTGTGATTTCTTCGAGTTCATTCAAGAGCTCAGGGAGGTCCTGGTTAAATAATTCATTCTCTTCAAGGCGTTCATTCTCTCTGGCTTGTTCAAAGAAGTTCCATGCTTGAACAACTTGTTCTGGTTGTTGTTCATAGGATTCTGAGATTTCTTGGTATTTAATTTCATCTTGTATCGTTTCATCTATATATTCATCGAGTTTTTCACAAAGGCCGTCACAGCGGTCAAACAACTCAATATAAGCTTTTCTGCTGAGTTCGAGGGGTTCAACTTTTTCTTCGATTCCATTTTCAGGAAGATATTCATCAACTTCAAAAGGGTTATCAGGGTATATTTTATGCTTTGTATTAAATTTCATGACTTGCTCCTTTCATTAAAGGTTTAGAGGTTTGGTCAACAAAGGGTAAATTACCTCTCTGATGATATAATCTTAGAAAAAAGTCAGAAGTTAAGTTTACAGGTTAAATTTTTTCAAGAAATTTAAATAAAGTTGTGAATGAGACCTTAGAAAGTTCATCAAGCGTTAGCTTCCCGCCTTGGGTTATGATTTGTTCTGCGGAGTCTCTATTATTTTGTGAGTCGCAAACGATAAGGATATGATCAACATAGTCTTTGAACTTACCAAGGCATTTGGTAATATTTGGTAAGATATTTTGTTCCGTAACAGTGTTTGTGAATTCTATGGCTATGCCGCCGCCAGGAAAGTCAATAATTTTGGCTTTTTGCAGAACATCCTTGGTGTCATTTACAAATACATCTATTCGTCCTGAATCAGAGATCTTTTTACCTTTCTCTTTGAGGTAGAATTCTCTGTGGGGAAGAAGGCCTTTATATTCAAGCCAGGCACTTATACGTTCGCAATAATATGTATGCGCAAAATGATCAGGATTGATTCGTTTTTTTTGAGGAATTTTGAGGTGATCCATCCCTTCCACTGTTAGGACCGGAAAGTTTTCCCAAATTCTGGAATAAGAAAGGAGACTTTGTACTGTTACAAGGCAATTAGTTTCTGTAAGATATGATAATATTTCTTTTTCAAACTTATTTGTTTGTGTATCTTCAGTGATATCACGGATATGTTTAAACTGTTTCTCGATATAGTTTTCCCGGATTGCATCAAGGTATTTAGTGATAATGTCTTTAAATAATTGCTGTTGTTGCGGCGTTGGTTTGTTACCACGATTTTCTTTTATCTTTTGTTCCATCTCAAGAGTTGTCTCTTTATTCTTTTCGATTCTTGCATTTAATTCTTTGATAATCTGATTGGAATCTTTGATGTTTTCTGTTTTTGTACGATCTTTTGGTGTTATATCTCCAGGGACCTGCAAGAGGTAAGGCCTGTCAAATCTTCGATCACTAAAAACGCCCATACCGTAGGGTGGTAATTTGGCAAAATGATTGATTTGTTCCTCTGTAAGGTTTTGATACATTCCTACATCTTTAAGAGCTTTCCCGGAAATTGGAAATGCCAGGAAAAAGGCTGAATTGGATGTCAACCAATTTGATACAGATCCCGGTTCTTGGGTGACGTTTATCAATCCCAGGCCTGATGAACGTCTTGTTGTGATGAATTTTTCAAGGAATCTATCTGCGTTATGGTCAAATGCATCTGTCTTATATGGAAAGATTGATCTGCATTCATCAATAACAATGAGAGTTCTTAGTCGTTTGGGTGTGACTGGATGAGAATTGTAATATCTTTGAAGAGAAATTAAGATATCCGTTATAAGGGTTGAATAGATATAATCATTGGGTTCATCAACGACATTAAGGCAGATATCCTCTTTCGAGAAGAAATCATCGATTCTAAAACCATGGCGTACATTAAGCTGAGGTTTTTTTTTGAATTCATACAGTCTGCTTTTTACAGTATCTGATAGATTTTTTGCTTCATGCCCTTTATATCCAATGTTATTAACAGCTATACCAATATTTTTAAAAAGGTCATCAAAATTGATTTGTAACCTGTTTTTAGAACAGACATTTATGCATTCATTGAATATCGGTTGAGTTTTTGTCATGAAATAGTTTGCAGCTGAAAAAATCGAACTTGAGAGGTTAAGCTTGATAGCCGGATCATCCCATGGTTCAATCTCGAAAATATTTCTTTTGAGTTGTTCCCATTCGATGACTCTGAGGTTTTTGTTCTCTTCGATTAAGTAGTCAGCATCACGTTTTAATATCTGGATGATTAAGACATTGTATCCACGCTTTTCAATTGGAGTTTTTAAAATTTGACCGAGCATTCTTAGGACCGGATAAGATTTGCCGCTGCCGATCTCACCGCAGATGAACATGCCTTTTGTTAGATCCATCGGATTGATTCCGGCTGAGTCTTTGAAGCCATTGATATATCCCATATGGATATCCCCTTGAATTAGATCAAGCTCATTTTGCATTGGGAGTGGTGCGAATGGCATGTTTTTCAGGCGTTTGATTGCTGTTGTCAGGATATATGGATATTTGCGGAGTTTATACTCAAGCGGTCTGAAATTGTCTGTACGCTTGGCGATGTGCCATTCTCTATGTATTGAATGTGATTCCCTTGGATCTGTCAGTCCAGCTTTATCAAGCGTATCAAGGATATCATTCCAATCATTGAATTGGACTATGAATTCTTGCATAGGTTTACCTCCAATTAAAAATAAGTTAATAGATTTCAGGTTTGTAGAGCAGGCCCCACAAGCATTTGAATGAATCTGCAAAATCGATTTGTGCTTTGTTGTATGCCAGGCATTCTGTGCAGAGCGTATTGCCAAGTTCTGTTGTGCGGCCATCAATTTCCAGGTAAACAAGCCGATATTCATGAAGGTCGAATGGATTTAAGCAGGGGGCGGCTTTATCACTTGGGATTGATTCACCTGTCCAGCTCTCCGCTGTAAAGTCTTCAACTGGGAGTCGTCGTCCATCTCTTGCCATACGGTGGTGGTGGATAGTTGTTTCAATGTCCTCTTCACCCTTTTTATCCCATGTATTTGAACTTACATTAATATCCTCTCTGTCCTTGACATCAATGACCTTTTTATGATTAGATGGGTTGTTTATGATGCCATCTTTGCCGTAGAAATCATGTTCATCGTTCATGGCGGCTCCTTTTGGTTTGTTGGTTGATAATGTCAGGGTTCGATTTCGAGCCCTATCTATAATTCATGGCTTTTTGGGGAAAATTTAGATCTGGACTGAAAAATTATGTGTGAAGTTGAAAATGAAACTACTCTTAAAGCGTATTTTGAAGAGAATTATGCCACTTTAAGAAGTATGGTTTCCCATAACATTTTTGAAAGAAACCCTGCTATCAGAGAAGAACAAATTGATGAAGTGTTGAATCAGACATATATTGAGGTTCATAAAAGAAAGAAAAATCAGCCCAATATACCTTATAGTCAACATGCTGTATATGCGATTCAAGATGCAATAGAAGAGGCATTGTATTTAAAGGAAGTCAAAAAGCTTAGGGCCGCGATAAAACAATTCAAGAAAACCATAGCATTCCAGAATCTTGTAAAAGATCTCATTAAAGATGGAATGATTAAAGATGAAGCTGAAGAAAGAGTTATATTAGAATGGTTTTTGACAAAAAATAAACAGAAATATATATTGCTTACAATAGTTGATATCGGCAAATTAGCAAGGAAACCAAATGAAGAATCTGGCTATGGTGAATTTAATAATAATTGGTTTGATTTGCCTCAGAACAAATATAAATCATCTACAGAAGTTGAAAACCAAAAATTAATTGATGCCGTTAATTACTGCTCAGATAAATACAAAGATGATCCTAAATCTAAAAACTCCAAAAGAGATTATAAAGTTTATGTAGATTTTTATTTTAATAATGTAATGAATAGAACTATTGCAGAGAATCTCAATATAAAACCAGCTCGTGTAACCCAAATTTGTAGAATGGTTAGGAAAGCAATAGTTGAGTGCATTTTTGATGTATTAATAGGACAAGGACATTATGAATTGCTCTGAATTTAAAGATTTGCTGAATGAATATTTAACTGATCCAAGCATGGATGAAGAACTAAAAAGATCAATAGAGATTCATGCATTGGAATGTTCTGAGTGTGCATTTTTATATCGCATAAATCATAAGCTTGAAGAGCCAAATTTCAAGCAAAAATTAAAATCAGGGCGGTTGAACCATCTTGTTAAGAAATCAAAGGAATACATAGAGAATAATCACTATGATGATGCCATTGAATGTCTTGAGGAAGCTCTCTTGCTTAGGCCTGATGATTCTGAGATAATCAAGTTTATTGAATCAATTAAACAAAAACAACTCAATCTGAGGCTTTTTATTAATGGTAAGCAAAGCGAAGATTACAAAACTGAAAATGGCAAGTTGATTGTTCAGCTATATACAGATTTTCAGATTGAGCCTGTGACCATCTATATTGAAATCAATGATAAAGAACATTTTTACAAGGAATTTGGGAAAGAAGAATTGGGTGTTGTTCGGGATGCTGCAAAAACAGAGAACATCGTTAAGGTTGATTTCGGTATAAAAAGAACTAAAGAAAAATACAAGGGAATAATTGATTACGAGCTACTTGTTGATTTGGATAAAGGATCTGCCGAGCTTATTGTTGAAATCGAATTTTAAATAGGTCGAAATTGAATTTGTATGCGATTGGGAAAATTAAGTTCATTACATATAGACAAACCTCCACTGGATCTGCGGTTTTATATAATCTATCTGTCAATAAAGAGGTTGTAAATCAGAAATCAATCAACATCAAAGATAGAATTGATTTATATTCGCAGGGGAAACGAACAAACATAAGTGATGATTATCACAGTTCTGCAGAATCTGTGGTATCATCATTTGATATATTTTTTCAAAGACAAGCCCCTCTTCTTTTAAAAAAATTTCGTGATACAAAATTTCGAATAGATATTGAAGTCTTCAACCAAAATGAAAATACTTATGTCCAAGGTAAATCTTTAGGTTTTGCCTTGGGGGTTGGTGTGCTTTCATCTTTTTTTGATATACCTATAAAACAAGATGTTGCAACTACAGGACAGATAAATCCAGATGATGAGAACCTGAAAATAAATGGAGTTCAATTTATTTCTAAGAAGGCCAATGCAATTTTATCAAACAATCAAAATAGTGTGTTATCTTCCTTTCTTATTCCAAACATCAAGGACCAGCCAGCATATATAGATGATTACAATAAGGTTGAGAGTCTTGACAGCGCGCTAAAAAAGCAAAAAAAAAGTGTCATTATCTGTGATTCGCTTCTCCAATCTTTAAAGTACCTTACAGACCACCAAGGATTAGAAAAATTCATTGAGCAATTTCGACGCTTAAAAAATACTGATTTAAAAGTAAAACTGTTTCCTGAAGATTTTATTTCCAGAGGTGATGGATATATTTTTGGTGAGAAAGAACCCGTTCTATTCGATATTTCAAGAAAATATTCTATTAGGGATAAAACTAAAAATAAACTGTTAA
>CAYWGN010000302.1:0-5770 GCA_964457495.1 uncultured Desulfobacula sp. | reverse complement strand
GAATCATCAATATCTGCGAATCCTGTTACCCAAAACCCAAGGTTCTCATGCTCAATTATCCCCATAATCCCACGGGGGTTGTGACGAATATAGACTTTTTCAAAGAAGTGGTAAAACTTGCCAAACGATTTAAATTCATGGTTATCAACGACTTTGCCTATTCAAAAATTACCTTTGACGGGTATGTGGCCCCAAGTTTTCTTGAGGCGGACGGTGCAAAAGATGTGGGGGTGGAGTTTGGATCTTTTTCAAAATCCTATAACATGGCTGGTTGGAGAATTGGATATTGTGTGGGAAACGAAAGGATTATTCAGGCCCTTGGAAACATCAAAGGCTATTTTGATTATGGCATTTTCTCGGCCATCCAGGTGGCCGGCATTATTGCCTTACGGGACTGTGATGAAACCATTCCTGAACTGGCAAATATTTACCAGGCCAGAAGAGATGTGTTGTGCAGCAGCCTTGAAAGGGCAGGATGGAACATTCAAAAACCAAAAGCCGGCATGTTTGTCTGGGCTAAAATCCCGGAACCTTTTAACAAAATGGGGGCCATGCAATTTGCTATTGAAATGATGAACCGCGCAAATGTGGCAGTTGCTCCCGGAACAGGTTTCAGTGAAGAAGGAGAAGGATATTTGCGTCTTGCCCTTGTGGAAAATGAAGAGCGGTTAAGACAGGCTGTTCGTCAAATGAAAAAGGCTATGGAAAATATGGTTGTTTAATTTCAAATATGTTAATGTTATAATCCTTTGGAAAAGTTATACCCCTAACTTTGAGTAAACCCTTAATAAGAAGGAGTTCTTCACATGCACTGGTCTGATGCAGTTAACTCGACCTTACCTTGTATTGTAAAAATCGAAACCCCCACGGGTCACGGTACGGGATTTTTGTGTTTTCACAATGAAGCCACATCCATGTATGCCATCGCCACGGCAGGACATGTGATTCACCATGCTGACAAATGGATGGAACCCATCCGGATTTATAACCACGACGGATCAAAATCCCTGCTCTTGAAAGCAAATGCGCGCCATATCACCATGGGAGAACTATCAGACTCTGCTATCATTCTTTTTTCAAAAACCCAGGATCTGTTTGCACAAAACTCTCCTTTGCCTTTGTTGGACCAGGAATATGTCCTCAGGGTAGGCACCCAGGTCGGGTGGATCGGATTTCCCACACTGGAACCGGATACTCCTTGTTTTTTCTCCGGCATGATATCCGCCCGCCAGGACCATAAAAACGCCTACCTGATTGATGGTGTTGCCATCAATGGCGTCAGCGGGGGACCGGTACTGCATATAGACGACGAAGAAGAAGTCAAGGTTGTGGGAACAGTATCTGCCTACAGAATAAACAGGACCAGTGGAGAGACCCTTCCAGGCCTTCTCATTGCCCAGGACCTGTCCCTGTTTCACGATGTGATCACCCATATCCAGTCCATGGAGACTGGCAATGGAAAAAATGAGCAAAGTTAATTATTAAAGAGATTATTATGTTAAAAGTATATGCCAGCAAATGGTGTTCACATTGTACAAAAACCATTGAGTATTTAAAAAATAATAATATTGAATTTCAATATTTTGAAATAGAAAAACAATCAGAAAATACAATTCAGAAAATCATCAAAGTAAATGGAGGTGATGACTGGGTTGTACCAACCCTTGAATTTAATGGAAAATGGAGGGAAGGTAAAATCTATAATGAGAAAGAACTGAATTCTGATTTAGTCAAATTAGGGTTAAAATAAAAATTTTTTCAAATAACGATTCCTTATATCTTTAATTTGTTTGTAACTGTTCAGCCCGTTAAAATAAATTATCTCATAGCCCTGTCTGATGGATGTTTGCAGGAGGTTAAGCGTTTAGCATCGAACAAAAATATCCATCGGATAGGGCGGTTTCAAGCATAAGAGCTGAATAGTTACATTTGTTTTAGATATCCTTTTAATAATCAAGAGAAGAAACTTCCAGGGCATGCTTTTGAATAAAGTTTCTCCTGGGTTCCACTTCCTCGCCCATCAGAAGGGTGAAAATTTCATCGGCTTTTTCAGCATCTTCAATCTCCACCTGAAGCATATTTCTTTTTTCAGGATTCATGGTGGTTTCCCAGAGCTCATCTGCATTCATTTCACCCAGACCTTTGTAGCGCTGGGTATTGATCCCTTTTTTAGCTTCTGACATGACAAACCCAAACAGGCTGTCAGTATCATTAAAAGTATATTCTTTTTTTACCTGGGCTTCTGATTGCCTGGAAGATATGGAAAAAGGCGGTTTGTCAAAATGTTTGATTTTTTCATACCCCTTTAACATTCTTTGATAATCGTTGGTGGCAAGAATTTCTCTGCCAACCCTCAAAAGAGTCTGCTTTTCTTCTTTTCCATATATATCCATTTCAAAGATATTTCTTTCCGGATCATACTCTGTTTTGCCACAGGTATATCCTTGCTCCTTAAGCTCTTCTGAAAGCAAAATAAAATTTTGCTCTTCCTCAAGAAAAAATTTATCTTTTACGCCGTTTTTAATCAAAGCAAGTAAAAGATTTGTATCCATATCTCTTTTTTTTAATTGATTAACTGCATCATAATAATCAGATAACTTTTCCATAAAAGAATAAAAATCTTCTTCTAAAAGCGGCTCTGTGCTTCCATTTAAAAAAATATTTTTTTGCCCCGTAATTCTCTTGACCAGATAATTGGAATATTCTTCCTCATTTTTCAGGTATACACCACTTTTCCTTGAACCCACCCGGAAAAGAGGCGGCTGGGCAATATATAGATATCCCTTTGAAATCAACTCCGGCATCTGCCTGAAAAAAAAGGTTAACAACAGAGTTCTGATATGAGATCCATCAACATCCGCATCCGTCATGATCACAACTTTATGATACCTGATTTTTTCAATATCATACTCTTCGCTACCAACACCCGTTCCAAGAACTGTAATAATGTTCTTTATTTCATCGCTTCTAAGAATTTTATCAAATCTGGCCTTTTCAATATTCAAAATTTTTCCCTTAAGGGGAAGTATGGCCTGGAAGCGTCTGTCTCTACCCTGTTTGGCACTGCCGCCTGCAGAATCTCCCTCCACGAGAAATAATTCCCTTTCAGCAGGGTCTGCATACTGGCATTCAGCAAGCTTTCCAGGTAAGGATGAATCCATGAGGGTGCCTTTTTTTCTGGCAAGCTCCCTGGCTCTTTTTGCAGCATCCCTGGCCCTGGCCGCATCAACACTCTTGGCAATAATTTTTTTTGCGACTATTGGATTTTCCTCAAGATAATGACCCAGTTTTTCATTAAGAAGAGATTCAACAATCCCTTTAATTTCACTGTTTCCAAGTTTGGTTTTTGTCTGGCCTTCAAACTGTGGTTCCATCAATTTTACAGATATAATGACAGAAAGACCTTCTCTCATGTCATCGCCGCTGATTTTTATACTCTGCATATTTTTAGGCAGGTTGTTTGATCCTGAAGTAATATATGAATTAACAGTACGGGTTAAAGCACCTTTAAAGCCTGACACATGCGCTCCACCTTCAAGGGTCTTGATATTATTTGCAAATGAATAGAGTTTTTCCTTAAATGTATCATTATATTGAATAGCTACTTCAATCTGAACATCCTTTTTCTCTCCTTCAATATGAATAGGATCATGCAAAGCTGTACTGGACCGGTTAAGATACTCTACAAAAGAAACAATTCCGCCTTCATAGTAAAAATCTTCTTTTTCAGCAGACCTTTCATCTTCAATAATTATTCTGAGGCCTTTATTTAAAAAGGCAAGTTCTCTCATTCTCCGGGAAAGGGTCTCTAAGACAAATTCATTCTCGTTCATTATTTCAAAATCAGGACTGAATGTAATCTTTGTTCCCCTTTTATCAGTATCCCCTTTAATGATAAGTTCCGTCAGTTTATTTCCCTTGGAATAGGACTGATAATAAATTTTTCCATTTTTATAAACTTCCATTTCAAGGAGCTGGGAAAGGGCATTCACAACGGAAATTCCCACCCCGTGCAACCCGCCGGATACTTTATAGGAATCTTTATCAAATTTACCCCCGGCATGGAGCTTGGTCATGACCACTTCGCAGGCAGGTATATGCTCTGTTTCATGCATTTCAACAGGAATCCCGCGGCCGTTATCTTCCACACTTACGCGCATATCCGGATGGATGGTCACAAGGATCGTATCGCATTGTCCTGCCATGGCCTCGTCAATACTATTATCCACAACTTCATAGACCAGGTGGTGAAGTCCCTGAAGGTCAACATTACCGATATACATGGATGGTCTTTTCCGCACAGCTTCAAGACCTTCAAGCACTTTTATACTACCAGAATTATACTCTTTATTTACTTTGTTTTCATTCATCATGATATATGCATCGCCATTATTACACAAACAAGTTTATCATCATCAAGTCCCCTGATAATACAGGGGCTTTTACTGTCTTTAATATTTATAACAACAATAGGATCTTGAAAAAGACTCAGGGCATCAATAAAATATCTCGGGTTAAAGCCACTTTTAATCTCTTCACCCGTATATGAAATCATCATCCTTTCTTTTGATTCACCTATTTCAGGGTTGGTAATGGTAACCACCAACTCATTTTCCTTAAAATTTAAAATCACGCTTTTGTAATCATCAGAGGTTAAAATAGATACCCGCTTCATCAGGGTTGAAAACATGGCTCTGTCAATTTCAATGGAACTCATTTCTTCATTATTTATTATAGGTTTATAATCAGGATATTCTCCTTCAAGAAGTTTTATCATGATGGACTCATTTTTATTCTGAAAAATAAAATGATTGTCTTGAATTCCCACATTTATGCCATCTTTACTTGTGTCGATGAATTTACTCAATTCAGACAACCCTTTTTTAGGAATAATTACACTTTCATCAGGTAGTGCAAGTTCTCCTTTGAATTGAGCATCACAACAATGAAGCCGTCTTGAATCCGTTGATACTATTCTTATGGTTTCTTTATCATTTATTGATATTTTTTCAATCAGGGATCCCAGGACATATATTCGTTTTTCTTCACCTGAATAACTAACAATAGATGCTACATCAACCATCTTTTTCATATCTTTGGAATTGATTTCAATAAAATCTATATTTTCTATAACCGGGGTTTCAGGAAAATTCTCATAATCTGAAGATACAATATGATAAATACTGTCTCCTTCTCCAATTTCCACCCACCTGTTTTCAATTTCGTTAATTAAAATTTTATTATCAGGGTATTCTCTGATAATTTCAAAAAACTTTTTAGAATTAATGGATAAAAAGCCTTCTGTTTCCACCTGGGCATTATAGGTTCCAAGAAAAACTGTTTCAAGATCATTGGCTGTGATAGTAATCTGTGATCCCATTGCTTTGATAAGAATATCAGATGTAATGGTCAGGTTGGTTTTTCTTCCCGTCAAGCCCTGGATTTTTGAAAGAACATCCAAAATTTCTTTTTTATCAAACGAAAATTTCATTTAAGTTCCTTTTCAAAAAAAATTATAAATTCATTAATATTTATATTAAATTCATTGTTTTATCAATTATTAAATCTGGGTTGTTTTATTAATTAAATATTTAAAAGATTAATAATAATAATAAAGAGTGTTTAAATGTTTATAACTTTTTAATTATCTAAAATTATTATAACTTTTTTAATAAAAGATATTTAAGAATTGGTTTATTCTTTGATAAGAATCTATCAGTTTTATATCATTATTTTAAGGTGTTCAAAACTGCCGGGTTTTAAACAATTT
>CAYWGN010000301.1:0-5770 GCA_964457495.1 uncultured Desulfobacula sp. | reverse complement strand
TGTCTGCTGTTGAAGCAGGTTTTCCTTCCCCTGCTGAGGATTACATTGAGGGGAGCCTGGACTTAAACAAGCACTTGATTAAACATCCTGCTGCCACATTCTTTGTCAGGGTCAGTGGTGATTCCATGATCAATGCGGGTATTTACCCTGGTGATATTTTAATAGTGGACAGATCCCTTGAAGCCATAGATAAAAAAATTGTTATTGCAATTATTGACGGAGAACTTACAGTCAAGAGATTGAAACACCGTGATAATTTATTGTTTCTTGACCCTGAAAATGAAGCTTACCTGCCCATTAAAATAACCAAAGAGATGTCTTTTGAAGTCTGGGGTGTTGTAACCAATGTTATTCATAAGGTTTGATATATGACCGTCTTTGCATTGGCTGATTGCAATAATTTTTATGTTTCCTGTGAAAGAGTTTTTAATCCTGTACTTATTGATAAACCTGTTATTGTGCTTTCCAATAATGACGGTTGTGCTGTTGCAAGATCCAATGAAGCAAAGGCACTGGGAATTAAAATGGGTGCCCCTTGTTTTAAAATTCAGCACCTTATTAACAGGAAAAATATTCATGTCTTGTCATCAAATTATGCTTTGTACGGAGATATGTCCAACAGGGTTATGCAGACCCTTGCCATATTCACACCTGCAATAGAGATTTATTCCATTGACGAAGCTTTCCTTGATTTTACAAATTTTGCTTTCACGGATTTGGCAAGCCATGCACACCAGATTTGCAATAAAGTAAAAAACGATACAGGCATTCCAATGTCAATTGGGATAGCCACTTCTAAAACCCTTGCAAAAGTTGCCAATAAAATAGCAAAAAAATCATTAAAAGCTGAAGGCGTTCTTGACCTTACATTAAAAAAATATCAGGACAAAGCACTTGAAATTACCCCTATTGAAGATGTATGGGGAATCGGGAGAAGATATGCTGCCTATTTAAAATTAAGAAATATAAAGACTGCATTGGATTTTAAATATGCGGATACCCACATTATAAAACAAAAAATGGGAATCAATGGGGTAAGAACTCAAAAAGAACTCTGTGGTGAATCTTGTTATTCTCTGGATGATATGCCTGCTGTTCGCAAATCCATATCTGTTTCGCGTTCCTTTAAAAAACCTGTGACATCAATTGATGATTTATCTCAAGCTATATCTTTGTATATTTCCAGGGGGGCAGAAAAACTAAGAAAACAGAACAGCTTTGCTGAAAGCATGACTGTCTATGTGATGACAAATAGATTTAAATCAGAATCTTTTTATTATAATTCCAAAACTTATGTGATTCCTACAGCTATTAATACCACGCCGGAGTTAATCAAACAGGGTAAAATAATTCTGAAACAAATTTTTAAAAAAGATAAACAATATAAAAAAGCAGGCATTATTTTTTCAAAATTAGCAACTGGCCATGTTCAGCAGGACCTTTTTGACACCACAGATAAAACTCGGACAAAAAAATTAATGACGGTAATAGATAAAATTAATTCTAAAATGGGCAGGCATTGTGCGAAATATGCTGCCGTAGGTCTTTCAAAAAAACAACCATGGGAGCCATCTGCTAATTATTGTTCTCCAGCCTATACAACTGACTGGAATCAATTATTAAATGTTTGTTAAATAAGTGTTGATTATAAAATGGCGTTGTGGGTTTGATTCTGCGGCGCCATGATTATTTTTGGAAACAAACTCGGCCCGGGTCGGAAACAAACTGGTGGTATTCTGGAAACAAACTGGCTGATTTCCGGAAACAATCTTATCGGGGCTAAAAAATTCAAGTTTCAAACTCAAATTGATATTTTAAAAGTTGAGGCTATGGAAAAATTGTTGCTGTGATGAATATATATTGGTACCTTTAAAAATAATTGGTGGTGTGATTTTGTGAGAGTCCTTCAAACTATCTCACACAAATTCATGGCTCAATTATTTTTGAATAACAGTTTCATTTTTCCTGTAGATTTTAAGCTGAGCACGGAATGATTTTTTATTATAAAAGGAGAAGTTCCCCCTCAATAAGAACCATCCGAACTAAATCGGTGATATGTTTATAAAATCAATCTGCAAAAAGCAGTTGAAAAAAATTGAGGAGGAGCCCCACTATGAAAAAGAGAAACATTTTTCAAAACCAAAGTCAAGAAATCCTTGCTGTATTCGAGATGGCCGGGAACAGATCCAAAGTTATGTGTGTCCCAATGGATTATGCTAAAAAGGATCATGTAGTCATGTTTTGCAATGGTAATGGAAAGATCATCCGAAAGCCATTCTCGGTAAAAAATGCACCAGAAGGCAAAAATTTTCTGCTTGATCAAGTTTCAAAATCTTGTCGCCACCATGGAATTAAACCTGAACATGTTTTTTATGGAGGTGAAGATTGTGGATCATATGCTGACAATTTTACGTGTGACCTTTAGGTTATATCTACTTTACGTTCAGAAAATTGTCTGGTGGCAGGAGTAAACGCGCATGATGCCAAAAAACAACGTGAAAATATGCAGGCAAGTACTGATCGTTTGGATTTAATGGGTATCTGTAAAATGCTTATAAGCTGTAGGGGCAATTGCTCTCCTGCCCAATCTGGGATTTATTGGACTCTAAGAACGCTTGTACGACAAAGGCGAAAACTTGTGACTATTGCAACCGCAGTAAGAGGTAGAATTCATACCATTGTTGATAGGATATTTCCTGGATTCCTAAATGAAAAAAAGAGTGGAATCTGGCCATTTTCAAAAAGCTCACTGGCTTTGATGGGGAACAAGTTCTCTGTACATCAAATCCTTCGACGTAGACCCTCTGCCCTATCAAAGTTTCTTGCCAGCCATTTGGTACATCACCCAGATCGCTGTACTGAAAAACTTCAGAAATATGCTTCTCAGGTTCTTCTGCCTCCAGTAGATCATATTGCAGCATTGCAGATATCGTTACAAATGCAGGTTACGCTTTTTAATTGTCTTCAGGAAAATATTGATCATATTAACAAGGAAATTGCACATTATTTAGCTCAAACACCTGGAGCATTCTTGACCAGTATTCGGGGCATTGGTATTACTTTAGCTGCTGGAGTAACGGCTGAGATTGGAGATCCCTATAAGCAAAAATCTTTAAGTAATTTGGTTTCATATTCCGGCATCATTCCAAGGGTTAAACAAACCGGCGGAGCCCAGGGGAAAACCCGGGTCAAAAAAGTTGCAAAACGCTGTAATCGCATACTGAAGAACTATGTGGTTCAGTCAGCTGGTCATATTGGTATATTTGGACCCGATGACTTAAAGTCAGATTATAAAAGGCGTGATGCACAAGGGCAACATGCAGATTTTGGTATGAGTAGAAGATTTTTACGTATGGCAATTTCCATGATGAAAACTTCCCAAACCTATTTGCCTAAAAGCTTGCGAGAGAATACTGCTAAAAGGGGAGATCGAGCTGGCTATTATCTCAGTACCTGGCCAAAACTCATTGAAAAATGGTATAGAGCACAGGCATTAGATATTGCTTTTGATAAGGATATGCCATTAGGTCAGTGGCGCAACATTGTACAGGAGCTTTATGAAATAGAACTCAGTCTTTAAAATAAAAACAGGCTGAGCTTATTTTTAAAATTTAAGGTTTGATAAATTATGCGGACAGGATGGCTATTTATATATTGTCGCATGACATTCAGGATATTAAGGATGTGATGACGGCTATTTATAGAATGTCTACCATGTCCGCTCCAAAATTTTTTAATTATGGCTCTAAGGTACTCTGATCCTTAATTTAATACTTAAGAGATCTTGTTATACCAGTATGTCAAAGTTGGATATACGGGCATGGGATTCCACCGGTAACGCAGAATTTTGAGAATTTAGGATTTTGGAATTTAAGTCGGTCTCAGGAAGTATTTTAAAAACCGACCCAATCGGATAGGGGGAGTATGGCCTAAAAATAAATAAAAAAAAGTGCTTGATTTACTCCTGGTACTCTATAAAAATTATTTTGGAAAAATGATCAATATTATAATAATTGGTTCATATATGTGAATTGGAATTCTTTATTCTGAAAAACCTCAAATACCCTATGTGGTGTTGCCGATATTTTTTTTTAAAACTCAGACTTTGAATACAAGTCGTCACCGATGAATGCCCCGAACAATCACTGAAAAATATCATAAAAGTATAACATTAATTCGTTAATAGTATAGTATGACATTCTTTCCCCAGTGTGCGTTTTCGTTTTTAGGAAGCATAAAGTCCTAAAATAAAAGTGTATTGACAGACACCTGCCATGCCCGTTTCCTGTTTTTGTATTGGGAATTAACGAAGGGGCTACCACTACACATTCAATGTTTTGAGCTTTCAGTTGCCGAAAATTTATTTGTCTAAACCTTTTATACTTTGAGGCCGCTCATTCTTTAACTGTCAGCCATTATGCCTATATCATATTTAAATAAACTTTAGATTTTTCTTTTTTCTCCTGTATATATAAATCTTGTTTTGCTTTAACCCCGCAATAGATATGAATAAATGGTAATGCTATGAAACCGGAAAATATTGTTATAATAAGGAGAATAACCCCCTTTTTCATGAGTCCATTAAATAGATACCAGATTGACCCAAATAAAAAAGCTGGCCAATGCCACCCTTTATTATTTATTCTGGTTCTTTTTTGATTTTTAGCCAATGTCTCTCCCTTATATCAAACCAAGCCACCTTGGTATTATCGGATTTATTTTTTAATATGCGTAACAACCTTTTTTTGTAGCAATTGATATAATAATACAAGTTTTGTGCCACACTGTGAAAAGTTGAAAGATTACCTGGTTTTCAGTCATGACGTCTGTAGCGATAAGGGGTAATCGGTTCAGAAAAATATTTTAATACAGTTTTGTATCAATAGCTGGTGCCTCAATGGGACACAACTGATTTATGAATCAAGGCCAGCGGTGATTGTCTAAAGCCAGTTGAGAAAACAATGTAATATTTTAGGTCAAAAAGGTTCGTTTTTCTAACTATTTATTCTCTTTTCCAAAAAACAAACAGGAATATGGTATTGCCAGACAATTGACATTATTTTTAAAAAATTTAAAAAGATCAGATCTATTGTTTTTTTACCCGATATATTAGCGTGTTATAGAGATTTTATTGATAAGTACTGATTAAACCGTTTAAATGGTATATTTTGTGCAACTTTTGTCGAATAACAAAAAAAAGAGCGAACCGATTAAATAAAGGAAACATATCATGGTGGGTAGAAAAAGGACTGTTGAAAGACGAAAAAGCAAGCGGTATAAAGCTGTTGAAGGAGCCTACGCTGCCATAAGCCCCCGTTCCAACAAATTAGGCCAGATAATTGATATCAGTATGGGCGGACTTACATTCAAATACATTGATACAAAAGGTGAGGATGCAAATAAGCAAAGTCCTTCAGAAGAATCAATTTTTTTAAGCAGTATGGGATTTTATGTGGGTGACCTCCCATTTAAAACCGTTTCAGATAATGAGGTTACAAACACACCTTCATTGAGTGCAATGAAAGTTAGAGAAAGACATGTACAATTTACAGATTTAAGTTTTAAACAGCTTTTTGACCTTGATTATTACCTTAAGAATAATGTTTTTGACTCTTAGATTCAAAGATATCTGGTATAAACAAGATTTTCAATTTCAGATTTAAAATTACAATATATGAAATAGTCTTAATCCGAATTTTAATAGACAACTATAACGTATATTGGAGATTGAGTTGAATGAAAAACAGGTTTTTATTAAACAAAAAAATCA
>CAYWGN010000300.1:0-5800 GCA_964457495.1 uncultured Desulfobacula sp. | reverse complement strand
GCAACTCTGAAAATTGTTAAGGATTTAATCGAGTATAAAAATAAAGCTACATTGCAAGATGCCCTGACTTATGAACGTAAAGGCTTTAAAGCGTTTATCAGAGAATTTTCAAAGAATACAAGTAAGGAGGAATAATGGAATCTGTTAAAGTTGCCGTGGCCCAAGCTGCATCGGTATTATTTGATAAGGATGCATCAGTTGAAAAGGCATGTCAGTTGGTTGCCGAGGCTGGTGACAACAAAAGTAATATTGTTCTTCTGCCCGAAGCCTTTATACCTGGATATCCAAGAGGATTTACCTTTGGTATGAAAATTGGGAGCAGGAATGAAAAAGGGCGTGATTTATGGAAACGGTATTGGGAGAATTCTCTGGACATTGCCGGTGCTGAAGTAAAAACTTTGGGAAAGGCCGCTAAAAAGGCTGGAGTCTATTTGGGTATTGGTGTGATTGAAAGAGATGGTAATTCCCATGGTGAAACTTTGTATTGTTCACTGCTTTATTTTTCCCCATCAGGTGAGCTTTTGGGGGTCCACAGAAAACTAAAGCCCACAGGGTCTGAAAGATTGATATGGGGTGAGGGAGATGGAAGTACCATGCCAGTATTCCCAACTGAATTTGGGAAACTTGGAGGTCTTATCTGCTGGGAAAACTATATGCCCCTGGCAAGAATGGCCATGTATGGGCAGGGAATTGAGATTTATATGGCACCCACGGCTGATTCAAGGGAAACATGGCAGGCAACTATGCGCCATATTGCCTGTGAGGGCAGGTGTTTTGTTCTTGGATGCAATCAATTTGTTACCAAAGGAATGTATGGACCGGAATTAGAAACCATTGAGGAATTAGCTGACGAGCCTGATATAATGTGCCAGGGTGGAAGCGTAATTGTTGACCCTTTTGGTGATGTCCTTGCAGGACCTTTATGGGGTAAAGAAGGTATTATTTATGCAGACCTGGATTTAAAAAAAATCATCCGGGCAAAAGTTGATTTTGACATTACAGGGCACTATGCAAGGCCGGATATTTTTAAGCTCATTGTAAATAAAGAGCCGCAATCATCTGTTAGCTTTGTTTAAAATACAATTAAATAACAGCAGGTATGTGATCATCCTGGGTCAACAGGGATTGGAATAATATAGCTCCAAACAAACAGGCATAGTGTTCCTGGCTACATAAAATAACAAAAATTAAGGAGTAAAAGATGAACGTATGCTTTTTTGGAGTTGGAGGAGTAGGCGGCTACTATGGAACTCTTCTATCTAAATATTTTAATGAAACCGGTAAAGGTAATACATTTTTTATTGCAAGAGGGAAACATAAAGATGCCATTATAGAAAAAGGCTTGCTCTTGAAAAAAGAAGGTGGGAAAGAAGAGCTTTTGATTAAACCCAGCCTTTGTACAGATACTGTCAATGGCTTGCCCATTTGTGATATTGTTGTTGTGTCAGTTAAGGGGTATGACTTGGAAAGAGTTACAAAAGAGATTGAGAAAATTACTAATGAAAATTCTATAATCCTGCCGCTTTTAAATGGTGCTGATATTTATGACCGTATGCGACAGCATTTAAAGAAAGGTTACATTCTTCCCGCCTGTTTATATATAGGAACTCATATAGAAGCCCCTGGTGTCATTTTTCAAAATGGTGGAAGCTGCCAAATCTTAGTTGGTAAAGATCCACTGTATAAGGAGTTTTACCCTGAAAATCTGATGAATCTTTTTAAACAAGCCGACATTTTAATTGAGTTTTTTGAAGACATTAATATTGAAATATGGTCAAAATATATTTTCATTGCATCGTTTGCTTTAGTAACAGCGACCTACAATAAAACAATTGGTGAAGTAGCAAATGACGCGAAGCTTGGCGTTCTTGTTAAAGATATTATGCAAGAAATTGAGTTGGTTGCAAATGCCCTCAAAATTGATCTCCCATCCGATATTGTAGAAACTTCCTTCTCAAGAGGCAATCAGTTTCCGTTTGAAACAAAAACATCGCTTCAAAGAGACGTTGAAACCAAAGGCAGACAAAGCGAATGGGATTTATTTGGTGGTACTGTTGTACGATATGCTGAAAGATTGAATATTCCAGCTAATAACACAAAAAAAACTCTTGATAAGTTATTACAAAATTTGTCTTAAAATTTATCAGGTTTTTGTCTTAAATTTATCAAGAAAATTGATATCACCTATGCGAATTTCATCGAAAAATTATCATAAACCTAATGGCGCTTGTTGGATTAATTCATATTCTTTTATTAATCAGCAACAAAAATTCATAACTCGTCATTGTAGCGGACCGCAAACAAAGATTAGCTAATTTTTAGAAAAAATGTTCAACCACGAAAATAAACCGAATTTCACCGGTTATTTTCAAGTTCTCGTATAAATATGTGGATATTGAAGTCACGTCTTCTTTACAAGCCGCAGATGTTCAAGTTAATTTTACGCTAATGAAAGAATAATTATGTTTGACGATTTTTTATTAAACAAAAATTTCAGGGTAAAAGAAAAAACTCTTTGCCTGCCAGATAAAGTTGAAATAAAAATATTTGACTTTGAACCGAATAGTCCTGATCCGGAACAACCTATTATTGTTTTTGTTGCAGGCTGGATATCATTGATCAATGGCTGGAAAGATGTATTGAGTACCCTTGCGCCAAAATATAGAATTCTTTATGTTGAAACACGGGAGAAAAGAAGTGCGAAAATCCCAAATATGAAAACAATTGATCTGTCCATTGAACAGATGAGCCGTGATATAGATACATTAGTTGATGAAATGGTGCCCAGGGGTCAACCATTTTACTTTGCCGGAAGTTCAATGGGAGCTACAGTGATTCTTGATTATCTTGCTATAAAAAAAAGACAGCCCATAAATTCTTTTCTGGTTTCACCTATTTGCGATTTTCCATTTCCAGGCTGGATTTTGTTTATAATAAAATTTATCCCGACCATATTATACACTGTAATAAGGCCTATATTAAAAACTTATTTGAGTTATTTCAGGTTGGACAAAGAAAATGAGCCGGATCAGGTAAAAAAATACTGCGGAACGATTGATGCTGCCGAGCCTGTTAGGTTAAAAGCAAATGCTTATGCAATTAGAAATTACTCTTTATGGAAAAAATTATCGGATATCAAATCTCCTGTTGTGATTATCGGTGCAAAAACAGACAATCTTCACGGCATTGATATAATGGAAAAAATGGTAAAAATTATGCCCTTGTCAAGCCTTGAAATGATGGAAAGCAATAAAGAGACGCACAGTGCAAAAGTTGGTGAATTTATTGATCTATATATATCTTCTCATTAACAATAAAAAAAATAATGTGACCCTCCACCAAAAAATTATCCTGGTAACCGGACCGCGCCAAACTGGAAAGACAACGCTATCAAAAATGTTGGAAAATGATTTTGATTATTTCAACTATGATAATATCGATGACAGATTAAGCTTACAGGAAAAATCCTGGGATCGATCTTGGAAGACCGATATCATTCGACGGCAATTGCCACAGACGAACACGTAATCCCATGCATGGTTTACATTGATGAGAGGTAAAAATGGTAAAGAAGCGTTATGATTTTATTATTTCCGGTGCAGGTCCTACTGGTCTTGCTGGCGCGATTACTGCCGGTCGTCTCGGTGCTTCATGCGTAGTCCTTGAAAAGGGAATTAAGCCTGGCCCTGAACCTAGGGGAGAAAGCATCGCTCAATATAAATTAATGGATGATCTTCTCGGAAAAGACTGGTTAAAAAATAATTCCTCAAACAATCCCTCTTTTAGAAGGTTTCACAGCCCGATGGACCGCAAGAGTAGTCTCATTGATGTTCATAAACCCTATTACTTTTTCCATTGGGATCATCTGATGAAACATATGAAAACCCTTGCCCTGGAGGCTGGCGCTGAGTTTTTGTTTCAATCAGAAGTAACGGATTTAATCGAAAAAGAAAACCGTTGCACTGGTTTAAAATACAAGGATAAACAAGATAGAACACATGAAATCCATGGAACAACAGTTTTAGGATGTATGGGGCATAAAGATCCCCTGGGCAAAAAATTCGGGATTAAAAGAGAGGAGATAGACTGCCCCACGATTAAATATTACAGTTCTAATGCACCTCAGGTGAAATTATCTGAACACCCCGATCTTCAGTTCTATATGATTCCACCTAAGATGCTCGATATTGCACCCAAACTGCCGCCAGCAGTTGCTTATGTTTTTCCACTAACAGATGGAGAAATGGAAGCGGGATTGATGCTTCGTCTGGGGCAATTAAGTTGTTTGAAAGATGTTGAAATCCCAGATGATAAACTGATGTATAAAGTATGGGATTTTCTAACAGAGACATATCCCGGTTTTTCCGGTTTTTTTAAAGGAGCTGAAACAAATTATAAAAAGTTGACTGTTATTTCCAACCGTCAGCTATTTGAAAATATTATTCCCCATGAAAAAGGAGGTCTTGTGTTTCTTGGAGACACCATTGGTTTCAGTGAAGCAAATGGTTCGTCCGGATTGTACTTTGGTATGTCACAAGCCGATTTCTGGGTCCGTTTAATCATGGAAAAAAAAGAAACAGAGGGTTATATCTGGTCTGAAAATTTTGTAACTTCAGCCAAAAACAAATACAAAAAATGGTCTGTTTATAAATATATTAAAAAATCATATAAAGACATTGTTTTAGCTGAAAAAATCATGTTTAAATTCTTTGGTTCTGATCCGTCATTAAACAGATGGTGGAAACCGCTCATGGCTCTTTTACAAATGAAGAGCTGAACCCAATATAGGAACAACGGGCAGGCCCAGGCAAATTTGTGTTTCTTTTGAGAAAAAACGCTCCAACCAAACATTCGGCACAAGCAGGTGATTTTGGGTTAAATGCTCAATAAGGTTAATTATGAAAAATATTTTAAAAGATTCTGCGGCTATTCGCATACCACCCCCACTATTTTTTTTTGTATGTTTGGGATTTGGTCTTTTGCTGGAATATTTTTTTCCCATTCATCTAATTAGTCTTTCACTGATACCTCGTGTTATTGTTGGATATCTATTTATTCTTATTTCCGGCTATTTTGCAGTGAGTGCATTTGTTGTACTTATCAAGAATAAGACTCCATTCGATACAGCAAAATCGACCATCAAGATAGTTACAGAGGGTTCTTTTCGATTTTCTCGTAATCCACTGTACCTTTCGCTACTACTACTATTATTTGGGATTGCTTTTTTGATGTTCTCACTTTGGCTATTCTTCACAATACCAATTCTGTACATCCTTTTTTTATTCAAAGCGGTGAAACCTGAAGAGAACTACCTGTCACAAAAATTTGGAGAAGAATATTTAGATTATTCATCAAAAGTAAGGCGATGGATTTAAATAAAGATCTTGGAATTATCATCGAACATTTTAAAACGCACATTTAACAAATTGCTTCAAGGATTCAGAGAACACAAATCGATCAGTCGCATTAACCTATAGCAATCAAAAATACAGTGAAGGGCTAATTGCCGAGGCCACTTGCAGGGCCTGTATTCAATAAAAGAGGGTTTCATGAGTGCTTTTACCGCGTTACCATTAACCAAACAAATGATCAAAAATCTGGAGACCCTGGGATACCAGGAGATGACTCCGGTTCAGTCGGGTAGTTTGCCCCATGTACTTAAAGGGGAAGATCTGCTGGCCCAGGCCAAGACAGGGAGTGGGAAGACTGCAGCCTTTGGCATAGGCTTGCTCCACAACCTCAACGTGAAGCGCTTCAGGGTGCAGGCCCTGGTGATGTGTCCCACCCGCGAGCTGGCAGA
>CAYWGN010000299.1:0-5822 GCA_964457495.1 uncultured Desulfobacula sp. | reverse complement strand
GGACTATCACTAAAAGCTTCAAGAGCTTCAAGGCTGCTGGTACGTGAAGTAACCTGATATCCCAAACGCTCCAACATCCGTTTTTCCATTGTAAGGATCGCTTCTTCATCATCCACAAGAAGGATCTGTTCAGTGCCGCCCTGAATTTCTGCTTTTGAATTGGTTACCTGTTTTTCAGAAAGAGTCTTTTCCATGGGCAGATACACATGAAACTCAGTTCCTTTTCCAGGTTCGCTATATACATGGATAGCTCCCCCCATAGCAGTAACAATACCATGCACCACGGAAAGCCCCATTCCAGTGCCCTTGCCTATTGCTTTGGTGGTAAAAAACGGATCAAATATTTTTTCTGTTACACTTTTATCCATGCCCACCCCTGTATCAGACACTATCAGACAAGCATAAACTCCTGGAGTCATATTCGGATTAATTAGATCAAGTGTTCCGAATTCCACTTCTTTGAGGCTTACTTTCAATTCCCCGCCTGATTCTTCCATTGCATGATAGGCATTGGTTGTCAGATTCATTACAATCAGATGAATTTGTGTGGGATCAGCTTTAATCACGCCACAATCAAGATTGATATCCTGTTTGATTTCAATTGTGGTGGGTATTGTAGACCTGATAAGCTTTAATACTTCCTTGACAACAGGCTGCATCGTCATCAGCATCAATTTACCGCTCTCTTGACGGGAGAATGTAAGGATCTGTTTTACCAGTCCCTTGGCTCTTAAGGCACTGGTATAAATTTGTTTCAGACTCTCTTTAAATGGACTGTCTTCAGGCACATCCTCTAACAGCATCTCCGTATAACCCACAATGGGGAAAAGAATGTTGTTAAAATCATGTGCTATGCCACCTGCAAGTGTGCCAATGGATTCCATTCTTTGTGAGTGCTGAATTCGGGATTTCATTATTGAACGGTATTTTTCTTCACTATTTTTTAGCGCGTCTTCAGCCTGCTTGCGCTTAGATTCTAATTGCTCTAATGCCCAAATCCTTTTTTCTAATTCTTCATAAGTCGGTTTTTCAACCATATAACACCTCCTTTTAATATCAAAATAAATTTAATGCCTATATCGACATAGCTTACCACCGTTTGCTTAATTCAGGCGACTATATAGCTGTTTTATCCCGTTCACTGAGTGTGAAATGTTGATCTGTTTGAGTTTCAAAAATACCGATCTCTCCCCTGATTTTCAGGAATTGATCAAAATCGGCAATAAAAATGTCAAGAAGATCAGGGTCAAAGTGCTCCCCTCTTTCTTTTTTCATAATATCAAAAGTGACTTTAGGTGGATAAGGATCTTTATATGGCCGCTTTGAGGTGAGTGCGTCAAAGGTATCTGCCAGAGCGACAATCCGCCCGGAGATGGGTATGTCAGTTCCTTTTAATTGATAGGGATATCCGGTCCCATTGAATTTTTCATGATGGGTCAGGGCAATTTCCTGGGCCATCTGCAGAATTATTGACTTGGATTTGGATAAAAGTCTTGCCCCGATCAGTGTATGGGTTTTCATGGTTTCAAACTCGATAAAGTTTAGCTTGTCAGGCTTTAAAAGAATCTTATCCGGGATACCTATTTTTCCTATATCATGCATGGGTGAAGCATAATAGATGGTTTCTTTATATTCATTGGAAAAATTTAATTTTTCAGCCATGAGGGAGCCATATTGCCCGATTCTGACAATATGATCTCCTGTGTCTTCATCTTTATATTCTGCTGCCATGACCAGACGGTGTATGGAATCGATATGGGATTCCTTGATTGCTTCATTTGCTTTTTGGGCTTCTTGCCTAAGAGCTCTTTCCATTAACACACGATTTATCCTGATAGCCATTTCTCTGGACGAAAAAGGTTTTTCAAGAAAATCACTGGCACCAATATCGATAATTTCATCATATTGGTAGGTATGAATTTGACCTGTCATTACAATGACATCAGCAGTAAATTGCGATTTAATAATTTTGGCAAGCTCAATACCATCCATTCCAGGCATGTTAACGTCAGTAACCACCACATCAAACACCTTCCCGGAAATCATTTCCAATGCCTCTTCACCGTTCTCAGCAAAGCAGCAGGAATAGTTTGTTCTTGCCATGGTATTTTCAAGCAGGTCTCTTATCGTGGGTTCATCATCAACAATTAAAATATTAGCCTTGGGGGACTTTTGGGAAACAAAATTATTCATCATGGGCTGCCTTGATTATTATTTTGATTTTATTTATCTTATTTTTAAAAGGATATCGGCAAGTTTACAACAAAACTTTAGCAACTACTCAGGCTAATCCCTGACCTCTGACTGCTGTCCTTCAGGGAAAAACAGGGGCAAAGCGTGTCCTGGCAAAGGGTATGCCCCTTGTAAAGGCCATTCAATTTATCCATTCTGTCAAATTTATCCTTTCTTGACACTGGGTATTCTTTCAGGGTAGGATTCAAACGTTTATTTCAAGATTTTAAATGCAGCATTTAGCTAATAAATAGGAGATATCCTATCCAGTTGAAAGAAGCTGTGATAAAAAAGAAATTATCCTTTTTTGAAAATAATTCGTGCTTGCATTGGGGTTAGTTGATATGAAAAAGGTCAAGATATTAATTGCGGAAGACGATGATCTCAGCAGAAAAAATATGGTAGAATTGTTGTCTGAAAAAGGCCATGAGGTTAAGGCTGTCAAAGATGGCCAGGAGGCAATGGAAGTCTTTCCTTATGACAAATATGATCTGGTCATAACAGACCTGAAAATGCCCCACATAGATGGTCTGCAGCTACTTAAATTCATAAAAGAGATGAGTCCCGAAAATATCGTTATCATGATGACAGGTTACGGCGCTGTGGCAAGCGCTGTTAAAGCCATGAAATTAGGAGCTTTTGATTATATAACAAAACCTTTTAAGAAAGATCTTGTCGGACTGGTTATTAAAAGAGCCCTGGCCCATGCAAAGCTCAAAGAGGAAAATATCATCCTCCAGAGTCATTTAGAGGAAAATTATGACTTTGGCAATTTGACAGCTTACAGCGATACCATGAAGGAAGTTCTTGAAAAAATCAAAATGGTGGCTTGTTCAGACAGCACTGTTGCTATATATGGTGAAAGTGGAACAGGCAAGGAACTTGTGGCCCGAGCACTGCATTTCAATAGTGACAGGAAAGCCCGGCCGCTTGTTACTGTAAACTGCGGCGCAATTCCTGAAGAGCTTCTGGAAAGCGAATTGTTCGGGCATGAAAAAGGTGCATTTACAGGAGCCATCCGGAGCAGGACAGGACGGTTTGAATTAGCCCAGGGGGGAACAATCTTTCTCGATGAGATAGGCGACATGAGTCCTTCGTTGCAGGTAAAGGTGCTCAGAGCAATACAGGAAAGGCAGTGCGAACGAATTGGAGGCGTAAAGACCATAAATTTGAATATAAGAATTATTACTGCCACAAACCGGGATCTGGAAAAAGCCGTGGCAGAAAAAAAATTCAGAGAGGATCTCTTTTATCGCATCAATGTGATACCCATTCATCTTCCACCTCTCAGAGAAAGAAAGGCTGATATACCTGTCCTGATCAATCATTTCCTAAGAACCTTTAATAAATCAAAAGAAAAAAAAATTAAAGGTTTAACACACGAAGTCATGAATTACCTAACGGAATATCACTGGCCGGGCAATGTAAGAGAATTGCAAAATCTTGTTGAAATGCTTGTTGTCATGAAAGGAAACGGCACTATAGGGCTAAAGGATTTGCCTGATAAAATAAGACTGAATTCAGAAAAAGCTGGAGGAAAAATAAGCAGTATTGAGATTTCGGATGACGGTATAGGTCTGAACGAAACAATCGGTCAATTTGAAAAAGATTTGCTCCAGAAAGCCCTGCTAAAATCGGGAGGGGTAAAAAGCAGAGCGGCAAAATTATTAAACCTGAACAGAACAACTCTTGTAGAAAAATTGAAGAGATATAACATCAGTTAAAGGCCTATCTTTTATCCAGTACTTCTCTTGTTTTCTTCACCATATCAGCGGACCGATATGGTTTGCCTATAAAACCGGCAGCGCCGACAGCAAGCGTCTCTTCTACCTTTCCGATGGCAGGATAACCAGTGGCAAGAACAACCTTTATCTCGGGGTTGATTCTAAGAAGCTCCTCAAAACACCTGTGACCATCCATGCCGGGCATCCCTACATCCAAGAGCACCAGATCAATCTGATCTTTTTCTCTCTTATAAATCTCAATGGCCATCTCTCCGCTTCCCGCCGTGATAGTCCTATAACCATTCCGGCCCAGCATATCGCACGTTAGGTCGAGAACGGACTTCTCATCATCCACCAAGAGGATGGTCTCATTTACCGTCAGATAGTCATTGCTTTTAGTTTTCACTCCATTATCCTCCATTATCCCCTATTCTTTTTATTTCAATTCTCCACAGATCTGCTTATTATCCATTTTGATTTTTTCTTTACTTTGCTTTTGGTTCCATCCTGTTTATACAGATATCTACAACAAAATGCCCCTCCTCCATCTCAAATGGAATAATAATACTTGGCCCACCCAGAACATGGGCGATAGAGTGACCCTTGCCGGAGACCACTGTGGGAATTGCCGCCACGACATTTAAGCCAATCTGTTCCAGCTCTTTTCTGGCCGCACCTGAAATAATGTTTGTAATCTCACCCACAGCATCCTTAATATCACCATTGATTTCTTGAATCTCTTCTCCCAACATATTTGATACAATTTTTAATATAGATTTTTCAGAAAAACTCAGGGCCATTGAACCGGTTATAGCTCCTGTAAAACCGATTATCCCGGAGACATCACCATTGGCCGAACCATCCTTTTTAAGATAAGGTTTGCCAGGTATCGGTGAAAGATTAGCCATTGTCTTAATTACGTTAAGCGTTCCCTCTAAAAAAGCATTTATAAATCTGACATCCATCTTTTTCTCCTTCAGACCTCGTTAAGTGATCGAGCCGTTGAGTCGTTGCCGAAGACAGAACCAATTTCCCCCACTCGACGATCTTAGTCCCTTACATCTTTGCTATGATTTTTTCGATCTTTTCATTCAGGACTTCAGCAGTAAAAGGTTTTACAATATAATTACTGACACCCGCCTTAACCGCCGCCAAAACATTTTTCTGAAGACCTTCTGCCGTAACCATCAGAAACGGCAAACCAGTAAGGTCTTTATCCGCCCTAACGGCCTTTAGAAGTTCAAGGCCTGTCATATTGGGCATGTTCCAGTCGGAAATAATAAAATCCACCTTTTCCGATTTCAACGCCCTCAAAGCTTCCACACCATCCTCAGCCTCAGCGATATTATAATACCCGGTCTGTTTTAAGAGATTTTTAATAACCTTCCTCATTGTGGCAAAATCATCAACCAATAGTATTTTCATATTCTTGTCAATGTCCATAACAATACTCCTATCGTTTTTTTATACCTCACTCAATTCAAACAACCCTTCCGGGTCCAATATCAATCCTACATTACCATCCCCCAGGATAGCACCGCCGGAAACACCTTTGCTATTTTTCAAACTTTCACCAAGACTTTTGATCACCACTTCCTCTTCACCTAAAATCTCATCCACCAGCAGGCACTTAGAGCTGTTTTCACCTTCAACCACTACCACTATGGCCTCCCATGGATTTTTATGGTCAGCCTCTATACCGAAAATCTTATACAACCTTATCAACGGCAAAAGATTACCCATCACATTTATCGTTTCACCTCTGCCGATTATAATGTTATAAGATTCTTTCACGGGACGCAACAATTGTCTGATCGCAGTGGTAGGAATAATATACCTTTCTTTGCCCACCCTCACAATCATACC
>CAYWGN010000298.1:0-5889 GCA_964457495.1 uncultured Desulfobacula sp. | reverse complement strand
TTTTATTGCAGAGCGCTTAGTGGGAACAGGGATTTAATTCCCAACCATTTTCAAGGTTTTTTTTATATCCAAATCCCAATGTTTGATTCTATTGAAACCAAACATTCAAAAAAATAATCAATAATATTAATCAGTTAAAACAAAAGTGGAATAACTCTTGACTATGAATGTTTGATTATATATTATATTCACATATAATCGAACATTAACAAAGGGGATTTAACAATGGAAGTCAATCCAATAAAAGATGAAAAAGACATCAGGTCCATTAAAAGGTTATTATCTTCAAATAAAAGGGATTTGTTTATATTCACCCTGGGGATTAACTCAGGTTTAAGAATAGGTGATTTAACCAAGTTAAAGGTGTCAGATTTTAATGAAAAAGGAATAGGTGATACTATATCACTTATTGAAGGGAAGACAGGGAAAACCAATTTTATCACCATTAACAAGAACATATATGAATGTTTTAATGCATATATGAAAGAATATCAGTTAAATGATAATGATTTTGTATTCAAATCCCGGAAGGAAGGATATTCCCTTCATACCAATTCAGTTAAAAGATTGATTAAATCCTGGTGTAATCAAATCAACCTTAAAGGAAACTATGGAGCACATACATTAAGAAAAACATTTGGTTATCATCAGATGAAAAATGGAACAGGGATTGAACTATTAATGAAAAGATTTAATCATTCATCCCCTGGAATTACATTAAGGTATATTGGAATCACAAGTGATGATATTAAAGATATCTGTATGAATAATTTATGACTTATATATTTTTTTCTATTGTCATGAATGGTGGGAAATTGATCTAAAAAACTAAATTGACCAATAGTAAAATTTTAACTCTAATAAAATTTTGCTTATGATTGATTTTGAATATTTGTTTTGATAACTTGATTAAATATTATGAACTTAATTTTTTGTGATGAGGAGGATTTTTTGAAAAATAAATTTATATAAAAATTCCTAAATATTTTTGTTGCATTTTGTGCAGCAATCGTTCCAACTGAAAACCGCCAAATTTTTAAATAACAGAACGATGCTGACGAGAAATGCACCCAGTTGGGGTGTAGATCTTGTTTGTGTTCTGTTATGGGTGCTTGGCGGCACCTCAGTTGGGGCATGGACTATAGGTCTGCGCCCCTTTTTATTTTGAGAAGTTCAATACTGTCAACGTTATAATATGGAATAATTGATATTCAGAAGGAGTAATATAATGGGCCTTGATAAAATCAAATCAGCTGTAGATGGCATTTTAAAAAGAATTTCTACTGTTTATGGTAAAGGTGAGGAGGCTACAAAACAAGCTCTTGTTTTGCCATTAATTGAATCACTTGGTTACGACATACGGAATACTGATGAAGTTTTTCCTGAGTTTGAAGCAGACACCGCAATAAAAAAAAATGGGCAAAAAGAAAAAGTTGATTATGCAATTTTAATTGATGGAAAACCACGGATTTTTATTGAAGCGAAAGCCATCGGTGTTAATCTTGAAGGACACCACGGGCAATTGAAAAGATATTTTATGGCCCATCCTTCTGTGTCATTAGGTGTTTTAACCAATGGAACTGAATATAGATTTTTTACAGACACTGGAAAACAGAACATTCCGGATAATGAACCATTTTTTATTTCAAATTTTGAAAGTTTAGATCAAGGCATTAAAGTTCTGTCACGATTTCAAAAGAGTGTTTTTTCACCGGAAGGCATTAGAGAGTATGCAACAGAACTTACATACAAAGCACATATAATCGATTTTTTGGAAAAGGAGATCGATGTTAAGGAAAATGAATTAAGTGTTGGTTTTATTAGATGGATACTTAAAGAAGGCAAAATTTATCAAGGAACCCTTACTTCCAAATTAGTTGATAATTTTGAGCCAATCGTAAAAGAGGCCTTACAATATGTTATAAAAATAATCGTGAGGCGATCCTATGCCGCAATGGACTCAAGTGTTTCATCTTCTGAAAAAAATGCACAAGATGAAGAACTTATTGAAAATGATACAGAGAACCCTGAAATCCTGGAAATCGATGAGCCTCAAACAATTGATGATAATATGGATGAACAGTTAGCCTGTTTTGCCAAGATAAAAGAAATATTTGACAAAAGTAAATACATTTCTGCTACTATCTATAATCCATCAACAAAAGAAAGAGAACCAATTGAGTTAGCATACCGGGAAACAAAAAATTATTTCAATATTTATTTTAATAAGCCGGGGTGGTGGAATTTAAGGATTTATTTGTCACATAAAACAAGTTGGATTGGGATAGATATTCAAAAAGAACTTGCAGACACATTAATACCTGAAAGATTTAATATATTGAAGTCCACTGCACTGGCTGAAGTAAGGGTAAAAATAAGTGACCACAGAGATTTAAATGGCCTTGATGAGGTGATTCTGGCTTCATTTGAGAAAACCATCGATGACCGGGAGAAATATGCTTCACAGGATGATGTTAAATGATCATTGATAGCAATTGTAATTTTGCCAAGAACCATTAAACAGGAAAATATCACAATAGATAGAAGAGCTTTTTGATATAAAATTACGGGGCTATCCGATTGAATCTGAAAAACTTCATAGCAATGGCCTTACTTCTAAAGTTCCAGAACACTTAATTGACATTAGTTGTACGAATTCACAATGTGGTAATTATAAATTATGGAAATGGGATATGCTATCGGATAATTGGGATAGTTAATATTTCTTCAATTTCATAAGGTCATGTCTTTGGTAAAATTTCAATTTGGGTGGTGTAAAAAACCTTTAAAATGGAAGAGCAGTGGTTACTATTTTTAATAAAAGAAGGAGTTTAAATTATGACTGGCAAATTTGACAATGTTTCAGTTGAAAAAGATACAAAAATTATTTTCAGCCAGCAAATGCATTTTGGGGAATATGATATTCTATATCAAAAATGGTTTTGGGACGGCATCTATGGCGAGAGCATGATATTTTTATCTGAAGATGTATTATCCATAAGTGATGAAGAATTACTGAACGAGATTAAATCCTCTCCCATTGTAAAAGAAGTCGATAAAATCACAATGACAAAATCTAAAAATGGTTTTACTTTTTACAATTTTAATTTTGAAATTGCTTAAAGGGTTTGGTGTATAGGAATTGATAAAGGGGGTAACTTTGGCAAATATTTATCGCGCTGTGTCAAAAGATAAGCAAGTAACAAACAAATTATTCAAACCGCATCCAACCATGAGACCCCCAGGGAACATCCCATACATTGTTGACAATTTGTGGGAATGGGCAAGGCCATCTGAATATGCTAACAGGCGCATGTCAGCTTTTGCAAGTCCAACACCAGAGTTGGCTGCTATAGCTTATGGAAGTGATTGCCATGTTTATAAAGTTGAATTCCCCGAAAATAGTTCATTTAAAATATGTCAACTAATTAGACCTGAACAAAATCAGGACTCAAAATTTCATTATGAATGTAAAAGTAAAAAAAAGAGTCTAAAAAAGAAAATCATAAAATTCATTAGTAGCAATTGGTTTGATAATGATTTGGGAGAGAAACGCAAAATTGCTTGTCTGTGGATGCCTTGTTTGAAAAAAGAAGAAACAGAAACAATTTTATCAAAATTTGACGGGCTGAATATTACAAGGGATGAATTGTATAATTCAATCAGATATTGGGATGATGTGGTTTTATTGGATCATTTAAGTGTTGTGCCAAATAATCAGGGAGAAATATTTTTTGAATATCCTGATGGTTATTTTCTACGTCACATCTGATTTGCCTGACCAGTCATATGTCAAATAATATTCAAGGGGAAATTGTCCTATGATGTTTAAAATGAATGAAAAATCATTAAAAAAGTATGACGAATGGTCTAAAAAACATGATAAAGAATGTCCGTATTTGCGTGTTGGTTCGGCAGGAGGTAGAACAACATTTTCTTTTACTCCAACAGGTTTAGGGACGCAGATTGTTGTTCAGTGTGCCTGTGGCAAGTCGATTGATGTTACTGATATAACCGAGTGGTGATACCCTTTTTGGGATAAATTAATATCAAAAATGTTTCTGGGATGGCATCTATGGGAAAAGTATGATTTTTTTGACTCAAGAAATTTTGCAACTCGGAAATAATGGACTTTTGAAACAGGTAAAATCCTCTCCCATCTTTAATCCTGATTCTGAAATGACCACCTCAAAATCGGCCGGTTTTACATTTGTGAATTCCAACTTTAAATCATATTATTTGGGAAACTGGTGAAATTGAATCCTCTTATTATGCACATCCCGCATTCCTCTATAATTATTCCTAAAACTGTAAGAAATCAATTTGTTATAGATGACCATGCGTTGAATAACGAGATATACAGAATGACTGATTTATATACAGATGATCTGTTTATCGATAAAAATCTTGACAGGGATTTTATCATTTTTCCAATAAGTCGGCTTGTCGTTGATCCTGAAAGATTTCTTGATGATCAACTGGAACCAATGACAGAAAAAGGGATGGGAGTGATTTACACTCGAACCTCAAATGGTCAAAGATTAAGATACCCACCTAAAAAGCTGGAAAGAGAATATTTAATAAATAATTTTTATTTTCAACATCATGATCAGTTTAATAGGATTGTTGAAAATCATTTGGATAAACACGGAGAAGCTTTAATTATTGACTGCCACAGCTTTCCATCTATTCCTTTACCGTATGAATTCAATCAATCAAAAAACCGACCCGATATTTGTATCGGAACAGATGATTTTCATACTCCTGACGGATTAACACAGCAATTTATCCGTCTATTCCAGAAAAAAGGGTATTCAGTGAAAATTAATGAACCCTTCAATGGATCAATAGTCCCTGGATGTTTTTATATGAGAGATAAAAGAGTTTATTCAATAATGATTGAGGTCAACCGGATGCTATACATGGATGAGAATACAGGAGCAAAATTACCCGGATATGAAAGACTAAAATTAGACATAAATCAAGTCCTATCTGAAGTCACAAATATGGTTTTCGAAAGATCAAGCAAGCAAGATATATAAAGGGAAGGAATTGGTCAAAGACTCAAGAGATTACAGAATGATTGTTACTTGATTGCGTAACAATTGACAGGAGGAGAAAGATGACAACAGTAAAACTTTTGGATCAGATAAAAAACAGACTTGAAAATGCTGAAAAAGAATCAATCGTAAAAAGTTTAGGGTATAATAACAAAAAAAATGGCTTAAAAAGACTTGGTACGCTGATATCAACTAAAAACATTGAAGAATGGCTGAAAAAAAATGGATACGATTTCTGCCATTCCAACGAATCTTTTTTATTAAAATTATGTGATATTTTAGAATTTGATAAAGCTGATTACCTCAAACCTATTACGAAAATTTCTGATCGACTGAATGCAATAGATAGAATGCCGAATCCTTACATTTTTATCAATACTAACTTTAAAAGGGAAAACCAACCAATCTTTGCACTTGCTTTTATGGAAAGGGAAAGAAAGATTTATATTGACAAAGTAAAAGTATTTGATAGCAGAGATGACGGATTGTCCATGGCAAAAAAATTAGTACAAGAACATTATCAAGAAACACAAGGAGTCATTCCGATGTGGGGTACAATCGATAATTATATTTATCATACCAATAATAAAAAATATATTATCAATAAAAATGGGGAGATAGAAAATAATACAAAGGAAATTTTTGAATCAAAAGCTGTCCTTTCTATTAGTAACAGGCCCATAACTTTCTTGAATAGAGAATAAATAGATGAGAATTGCATATTGGATATCTTTATGATTTTTAGGATGTCTTAAGTGTAAGTGATAGTAAGAAATCAAACAAAACCAGCATCAATTATTTTGAAAAAGGACCAATAGTAAAAGCTTTA
>CAYWGN010000297.1:0-5913 GCA_964457495.1 uncultured Desulfobacula sp. | reverse complement strand
ATTGTTTTGGGGGATATTCTTTAGGTGGGGATGGCGGAAGTGCATGGGAATCGAAAACAAGCACTTGGGTGTAACTATTTTAGATTATTGAATAATATTAGTCAATGTGTTTTACAAGCAGTTTTCCAGATTATATTCAATAATTCGTTAGTATATCGTTTCCCATTTTTCCTGGCCCTGGGATTTTGAAACATGAAATCACCTGATTGCTGTGCCAAGTAATCAATTAGCGGGATCATATTTGAATGACAGGGAATAATCGTTCATTTAACTCTGAATCTAGTAAAAAAGTTAATTTAACAAATTCTCTATTTGAATTATTAGTTCTTACAATTTCCATATTTACCAATTTAAGTTATAAAACACTGAAAATAACCGGTAAAATGCCGGGTAGCCAGGGGCTGTTGCCAGCCCCAAGCCCCCTAAGAACCCTGCGTGAGACTTTCACCTCACAGGGCTCAAGCATTGGTAAGGCATCTTGCGACACCCAGCAGTCAGAAACTGCCTTCACGGTACGCGGTTGTATACGGGGTACTTTTTCAAGTCCGTACGGCCGTCAGTAACATTGCTGTTACTATCATCCACACCAGTACTGTTATTCCGTTCAAATCGTTTCACGTGATTCAACACCGTGTCAGAAGTCTGCACATTTTCATGATCGGGCAAATTTTGAACCCGTATCCGTTTAATTTTGGTGCTGATGACCTGCCCGAAGGTTTCATGGTCAGTCAGGCAGTTGAAAATCGTCTCAATCGGTGCATTAAAATTTTGCGTAATTTGAATGTGTTGTTTGCCCATAAAGCAACTGCCCCTTTTTTTGTTGTATTTTGAATCTTAAACTTGAAAAAAAATGTTTTTTGCGCAACAGTACCAGACAAAATTAAAAATTAAAAGAAAGACAATCATGCGAAAACATAACGGAAAACAATTGCCCGAATTTTATAAACGGATGAGATGGACAAATACCAAGAACAGATAAACAGGAGACTCTGAATCATGACCCCTTCAACCTTCACCGATGCAACACTTCTGGCCCTGAACAACCTGCGCGACCTGTCCATGCTCAAGTGGTATGTCATCCCCCTTTTGTCCATCGTCTTTTATATCTATACCCGGGAGATCAAAGAGGCCCGGCAGACCAGGAACTGGGATGCGGTTTTTGCCGGGATCACCATTTTCGGGGTAGATTTCTTCAATGAAACCTGGAACAGCTGGGTCATGGTTCTTTCAGGCCGGTCTGCCTTCTGGACAGCACCGGGAGACACAGCCTTAAGGACCTTTGTGGGATGGAACATCGAAATCATGTTCATGTTCTCCATTTTAGGCATTGTCTATTACCACTCCCTGAATCTGGATCGCAAGGCGAAAATACTGGGAATCCCGGACATGTGGTTCTGGGCAATCGGCTATTCCGCTTTTTCAGTTTTTATGGAAGTCTTTTTAAACATCGGGGGTCATCTGGTGTGGGAATATTCATTCTGGGGAAGATCATTCCAGGGTGTATGGCTGATCTTCCTCATCGGTTATTTCCATTTCTTCTGTGCTGCCATTTTTGTGATCACGAGAAAAACAATGAGAGCAAAATTGTTGACCATGGGGTTTATCTATCTGGTTCCCGTTTTCATGAATATTCTGGGGCTGGGCATTTTTAAATGGAATTATTGAGAGTAAGGACAGTTGCATGCGGTTGTTTTTTATTATTCTATCCCAGTTTCTTTCCGGCTCAATCTGGTTTGCGGCAAATGTGGCCTATCTTGACCAGGGATTCCTTTTATCAGCCGTTCAATTCGGTTTTATACTGGGCACCTTGATTTTTGCGTTTCTAAACATTTCCGACCATTTTTCTCCTGCCCGGGTATTTTTTTTCTGTTCTCTTTTTGGCGCGGTGTTTAATTATTCCGGTATTTTTTTGGAAGATGACAAAGGTTTGCTCTTGATGTCGAGACTGTTGTGCGGTGTTTCGCTTGCCGGTATCTACCCGGTGGGGATGAAAATCGCTGCATCCTGGTATCCTGAAACCCTGTCCAAAGCCCTGGGATGGCTGGTGGGTGCCCTGGTGCTGGCAGCCGGTTTCCCTTATCTGATCAAGGTACTCAACTGGCAGGACAATATCGGTTTCATCCTGCAGGCAACCTCTGTACTGTGTTTTGCCGGGGGACTGATCCAGCTTTTCCTGGTGGGAGACGGCCCTCATCTGCCAAAAGGGTCCAGATTTTATTTTGGTGTGGTCAGGGAGGTCTTTCAACACCCGGGCTTTCGAGCGGCCTCTTTTGGATATTTTGGCCATATGTGGGAACTTTATGCTGTCTTTGCCTATATTCCCCTGCTTTTGAAAACCATTGTCAAAAACAATACTGACCTTTGGTCCTTCATCTTTTTTGTGTTCGGTTTTCTTGGCTGCTCAGTGGGAGGAATTATTGCATTGAAGACAGGAAGTCGTATGGTCGCATTGGTGGCCCTGTTTATTTCCGGTGCAATCTGTCTGGTTTCCCCTTTTCTCCAGGACCTTCCCCAGGGTATGGCCCTGATCATCATTCAGATATGGGGGGTTATGGTTGTGGCGGATTCTCCACAATTTTCATCCCTGAACACCCAATTTGCTCCCCGGGCATATGTAGGATCTGCCTTAACAATTGTTAACTGCATCGGCTTCTTGATCACCATTGTCACCATTGAGCTTTTGGGGTGGTGGATCAATTATTTCGGGGTAAGGACAGCTTTTTTGCCCCTGGTATTCGGTCCGATTTTCGGGTGGATTTCTTTAAAAAAACACCCGTGTACACAATAATAAGCCAAGAATTTATCAATTAGGGCAACTGGATTATTATCCACGTTCCGGCTTCATTCCGGCGTGACATGATCCGACATGTCCGACAGGTTAATCTCCTGTTGACACTCTTTTTCAAGTTTCAAGGCCCGGTTTCGAAAATCGCTGCCATAGAACAGATTCTTGACATCCTTTTTCAAGACAAAAAAGAGACTTAAAGTTTATTTTTGACACTTGCTAGTTTATCTGCCATTGTTTGCTCCCTGTCAATTCTTGTGCCGGCCTTTATTGTGGTCGTTATTCTGGGAGCTCCCATTTCATGGATTCTTTCATGGCATTTTTTTACCACATCAAACACCTTGTCCCAGTTCCCTTCTATATTTGTTCCATAGGCATGAAGCTCGGATTTAAGACCGGCCCCATTGATAATTTTATGACATGCTGCCACATATTTTGATACGGAAACCCCTACCCCGATTGGCACAATACATAAATCTATGATGACGTTCATTTTCATTCTCCTTTTGGTTTAAGGCCCTCAGTTGCAATTTACAGGTCCCCAGTGTATATCAGTCGTCAGGCAAAAAACAATGCGAAAAGGTTGAAAAACGTATGGGTCCCCATAAAATCAGAGAGATGATGAAGAACGAAAGGGAACTGGCCAAGCGACGGTTCAGACGACAAAAAAATAAAAACTGTCTTGCAATACCCGGGATACATGAGTGCATAATCGTTTTGGATCATTTAAAGCCAACCTATAATATTGGGAAAATTTTCAGAAGTGCTGATGCCTTTGGCGCCCGTGAAATTCACCTGGTCGGAATTGATTTTTTTGACCCGGCACCAGGTATGGGGGCCTTTAAATGGGTTCCGGCTGTATTTCACGACACCTTTTTTACCTGCTACACCGATCTTGTTAAAAAAAACTATGTCCCCTTTATCCTGGAACCCGGCAAAGGGGATTCTATCCTGGAAACAAACCTGCCCTTTAAAAGTGCTTTTATCTTCGGCCACGAAGAATTCGGGATCAGCTTTGAGCCGGACCTGTTCCCTGCGATCAGGCGGCTGACCATCCCCCAGTCTGGAAAATCCCAAAGCCTGAATGTGAGTGTGGCCGCCTCATTTCTTCTATATGAATACACCCGGCAACACAGAAGAATTGACAAAAAAAGTCAGGGTTCTTAATATCATCGTGACCATGAAAAATAGGTCACGATAAACCGTTCAGTCTCGCACATTAACTTGGTCAATTCAGGAGTCCCTACCCGTAGCGTTTAATAAAGAGATGCCTTTAGGCCAATGGCGCAAAATTATACAGGAGATTTATGGAATAGAACTAAGACTATAAATCAATACAGGCTGCGCTTATTTTTTCAAATTTAAAGCTTGATAAATTATGCGGACAGGATGGCTATTGATATATTGTCGCGTGACATTCAGGAAATTAAGGATGTAATGACGGCTATTGATAGAATGTCTACCATGTCCGCTCCAATATTAAAATTATGTCTCCAAGGTGCTCTGATCCTTAATTTAATGTTAAGAGGTCTTGTTATACCAGTATGCCAAAGTTGGATATAAGGACGTGGGATTCCACCGGTAACACAGAATTTTGAGAATCTATGATTTTAAAATTTAAGACGGTCTCAGGGAAGTATTTTAAAAAACCGACTAAATCGGATAGGGGGAGTATTGCCTGAAAATAAATAAAAAATAATGCTTGATTTACTCCTGGTGCTCTATCAACTTGAATATTGAAAATTGTCCAGTACTACTGCTACGGGTCCATTTGAATCAAAAATTCAAAACTGGAAAAATATTATACACCATATATTGGGGTTCCCAAATTTATCTGGACTGAGTCTTTGAAATGCCAGTCCCCATTGAGACAAGGTAGGAAAAAAGGGTTCAAAAATAGACAGAATGGTCGTATTCCGTGGCCTCAGATCGGTGTTGGTAACACACCAAACTTTACCCAGCGAGTTCATCATTAGCTTACATCAGAGTCCTTTGAAGCCTCCATGTTTTTATTTTCAATGTCTAAATGGACTCCCTGCGTTCTGGTGTATGTCGAAATAAATCCATAGTGCTTCACTTCCTGGGTCCCTTTTGGATGTTGTTTAATATCGTAAAGCGTAAACAGTAGTAAAAATAAATAAAGCAGACCAAGGAATAAAAACAGCCCTTTGGGACCGATTTGTCCCATTATCAAGCTGGCAAAAAAAGGACCGAAACTTGAACCAAAGCTGAAGACCAATAACAGACTGCTTGCGGTCGAGAGAATTTCATCTGTAGAGATATTATCGTTGGCATGGGCGATACATAGGGCATAGAGCGGTTGACCAAAACCACCCAGAAGAAAGGATAGCATAAGTAAAATCTCAAGGGAGGAGATATTCAAGCCGATGAACCCCAAACAAACGATACCATTTGCCAGCGAAACCAAGGCAATGACAACTCGCCGATCAATCCGATCAGATAATCGACCGATAGGCCAATGCAATACTAATGTCCCGGTCATAATAGCAGTCATGAAAACTGAAATCCCTGCCGTATTCAGACCAATCTTTTGGGCAAATGTTGGCCCCATTCCTAAATATGCGCTCATCGTTATACCGGTGATCATAGTGCCGATCACTCCCAGTGGTGTTAGTTTCAATAGTTGAGGCAGATTAAAGCGTGACGAACCGGTAATAGTTGGTGCCACGGAACGCGTTAGCGAGACTGGAACAAGTGAAAGCGAAATAATAATTGATACAATGCAGAAGAGAAAAAAACGGCCCGGATCCGCAATATTGAGTAAAAGCTGTCCCAATCCAATGGCTACAACTACAACCAAACCATAAATTGACAGGATTTGTCCACGATTTTCTATCACGGCATGACCATTCAACCAGCTTTCAATAACTAACGCTAATCCGGCTATGCAAAAACCATTAACCGCTCGAAAAAATGCCCAGCTAATCGGTTCAATGATGAGTAAATGGGATAAAGTCGCAGCAGATGCGATCGAAGCCATCGCTGCAAAAGTCCGGATATGTCCTACTCGTTTTACATAATTCGGTACAACCACAGCGCCAAACATATAGCCACGGTGTTTGTCAAGCAAGTTGTCGCCTAAACTTAAATTATCTTTTTGTAATAAT
>CAYWGN010000296.1:0-5921 GCA_964457495.1 uncultured Desulfobacula sp. | reverse complement strand
CTCTCATAAAAATTCATATTCCTGTTATGAAAGGAAAATATAGAAATGGAAAAAAATTCTTGCCACGGGCCCTTTTTAAAGATTTCTTACGGATACGTTATAAAACAGTTTCAACCATGGCCTGGACATTTTCAAGCTTTGCGTTTGTAGGGATATCACACCCGGAATGAAGGATAAAACCTTCCGGCCCAAGTTTGTTTATCAATTTTCCGCAATAAGTGGATACCTCGTCTTTTGTGCCAAAGGCCAGCAATCCCGGCGGGACATCTCCCATAATGCACAAGTTATTCCCTAATACTTTTTTGGCCTGAAAAATATCTGTATCTCCATCAAGTGCCATAATCATTTTTCTTTCCGGCAATTCTCTGAAACGCTTTAATTCCCGGGTCCAGTTTGAATCCAGGTGGAGAATTGCGATAAGCCCTTCATCAACAACCTCATTAACAATCCGGGTAAAATAAGGCCAGACAAACCGATCCCACATCTGGGGTGATATCATGCACGGTGCCGTGCGCCATCCGCCTACCCATATCATGGAATATCCTTTTTCCCTGGCCTGCCGGCACTTTAATGTTGCCAGATGTGTAACCATTTCATCCATGACGTTTTTAATTTTCTCTGGAATCTGGATTAAATCCATGAAAAATTTTTCCAGGGATCTTGCACCGCATAAAAAATCAAAAGGGGTTGTGATATCTCCCCCGGATAACACAGGCACACCGATTTTTGCCCATTTTTTTCTCACATCAATTGTTTTCCGGCTCGCATTCATCAGCCGCTGATCTGCATCCTTTAAAATTTTTTCAGCCATGAACCCGTTAAAAAATGGTTCCCATCCCATTTCCAGGATTTTATCATAGTCCTCACTCTTCATCACTTCAGTTTCAACCACCTGCCACATATCATTATCCGGCAGATCATACCCAGGGATTTTAACTTTGGCCCCAAACAGTTCGCAAAGCCCATAAGGGTAAAAAGAACCATAGTTTATGGCATCGGCCTGGCCGATCATCTGATAGGCCTGAACCATTATGTCCGTGGCGTTGGAAGGTGAGCTGATATATTCTGCCATGGGTGTTCCCGTGATATGAGAGGCAAACCCGGAATATTCTAGAACCACTGGGATTCGATCCTGTTTTTCAAGATTCACAGCCCTTTGAATCCGGTTGTAACGATCCTTAATCAAGCGAGTATTATCCATTTTTTATCCTTAACATCAAAAGGTATTGGGTTTTAAAATTGCCAGTATTCGGCTTTTCTAATACTGACTGGTTTTCAGCAGGACAAGGGTACAGGCTTCAACCACCTCAATACCAGCCTGTTTTAATTGTTTGTATGCCTCCTTATTTTCCGTGTCTGGATTAAAAATCACCCGCCTGGGAGCTAATTTTACAATATCATTGATGATGGCTTCCTGTCGTGCTGGGCCCACATACATGGTCACGGTATCGATTTTTTCAGAAATGTCTTCAAGGGATTGATAGACTTTTTTTCCTTCTATCTCTTTATGTTTCGGGGCAATGGGTATGGGGTTGTGATTGTATTGAGCAAGCAGGCGCATGGCCTTGTTTGAATATCTGTCCTGATTCGGACTTGCACCGATAACGGCAACATTTTCCATGGGAGTTTTCCTTATTTTTATGTATCGTTAAATAGAATTTATCATTACATATTGTTTCCCGTCTTTCAACTTGATAACATGAAAACTGGTATTAAATTGGAAATACGTAAACGGGGTCAGGCTTGTGCAACTACGCAAGCCTGACCCCACTATAAGGTATCATCATTATATTATGGGGTTATTTAATTTAGTTTCAGATTATTCTCCCACGGGAGATCAGCCAGGTGCCATTGAATATCTTTCAAAGGGTGTCTTAAATAAAGAAAAGCATCAGGTCCTTTTAGGGGTGACAGGCTCTGGCAAGACCTTTACCATGGCCAATATTATTGCAAGGGTTGAAAAGCCAAGCCTGATTATTGCTCCCAACAAGACTTTGGCAGCACAGCTTTATAATGAATTCAAGACTCTCTTTCCTGATAATTGTGTTGAGTATTTTGTCTCTTATTATGATTATTATCAGCCCGAAGCCTATATCCCGGCAAGCGATACCTATATTCAAAAGGATTCATCCATTAATGAGGTCATTGACAAGATGCGGCATTCTGCCACACGATCCGTTCTTGCCCGGAAGGATGTGATTGTGGTGGCCAGCGTATCCTGTATCTATGGCCTGGGAGCGCCTGAAGATTATCTTGATTTAAGGGTGACGCTGACAAGGGATATGGAAATTTCACGGGAAAAGTTATTGGAGAAGTTTGTTGATATCCAGTATACCCGAAATGATACTGATTTTCACCGCGGGGTATTCAGGGTCAGGGGGGACAGGGTTGAAATCTTTCCAGCCTATGAAGAAGACAAAGCTGTTCGGATTGATTTTTTTGGAGATACCATAGAGGGGATTTCAGAGATTGATCCTTTAAAGGGTGATGTCCTGAAAAGCTTTGATCAGACGGTGATATATCCAGCCTCCCATTATGTCACCAAGCAAAAGACTCGAAAAAGGGCTATGGAAGCCATTGTTGAAGAGCTAAAAACACGTCTTGAATATCTTCATAGCAATAACAAGCTTGTGGAGGCCCAGCGCCTTGATGAAAGAACCCGGTATGATCTGGAAATGCTCAATGAAATCGGTTATTGCAACGGGATTGAAAATTATTCCAGGCATCTGACCGGGCGAAAACCTGGAGAACCCCCTCCAACTCTTCTGGATTATATAGGTGATGATTTTCTTCTCTTTTTTGATGAAAGCCATATTTCTGTTTCCCAGTTAGGGGCCATGTACAAGGCAGACCGATCAAGAAAAACAACCCTTGTAGAACATGGGTTCAGGCTGCCGTCAGCCATTGACAACCGTCCCCTTCAATTTGAAGAATTTAAACAAAAAGTACCCCAGGTTGTCTATGTGTCTGCCACACCGGCAGACTATGAAATGGAAAAGGCCGGAGATAAGATAGCAGAGCAGATCGTCAGACCCACAGGACTGCTTGACCCTGAAGTTGAAGTCCGGGATGCCAAAGCCCAGGTAGATGACCTTTATGAAGAAATCATGAAACGGGTCGAGGCAGGAGAAAGGGTTCTTGTGACCACCCTGACTAAAAGGATGGCAGAAGACCTGACTGATTATTATGCAGATCTGGGGGTGAAGGTTAAATATCTTCATTCAGATATTCCTACAATGGAAAGAATTGATATTATCCAGGATCTTCGAAGAGGGCTGTTTGACGTATTGATAGGGATTAACCTGTTGCGGGAAGGCCTTGATATTCCTGAAGTCTCCCTTGTGGCCATCCTGGATGCGGACAAAGAGGGATTTTTAAGATCTTTCCGGTCCTTTATACAGATTTTTGGCCGGGCTTCCAGAAATGTATTTGGCAGGGTGATCATGTATGCGGAAAAAGAGACAGCCTCCATGAAAAAAGCCCTTTCAGAGACGAAAAGGCGGCAGAAAATCCAGAAAGCATATAATGAGAAACATAATATTGTGCCCACCACCATCCAGAAAAATATTAATTTGTTAAAATATTCAGCCAACAGCCAGGCCCTAGTCCAAGGATCTGTGGATGAAGATATACAGAATTATGAAGATCAGGAGTTGAACCTGGAAGATATTGTCAAAGACCTGGAATATAAAATGAAACTGGCAGCAGAAACCCTTGAATTTGAAAAAGCAGTAGAATACAGGGATAAAATTAAAGAATTGATGGATATTAAGCGGATTTATGGACCATGACAAGCTTGATACTTGAAAAATATCGGCAAACGCCCCACAGCCCTGGTGTTTACCTGATGAAGGATACCAAAGGCAGCATCATTTATGTTGGAAAGGCCATAGATCTTAAAAAAAGACTGTCATCCTATTTTATAAAAAAACATCATCATGATGCAAAAACTATAGTACTTCTTGAAATGATCAAGGATTTTGACATCATTATCACCTCTTCCGGCCATGAAGCCTTTATTCTTGAATCCAACCTGATCAAAGAATACAATCCCAAGTACAATGTGATTCTTAAAGACGGGAAAAATTATCCATTGCTCAGGATTGATATGAATGAAACCTATCCTGCTATCCAGAGAGTCAGAAAAATAAAAAATGACAAAGCCCGTTATTTTGGTCCTTATTCTTCAAGTCACAGCGTCAATAAAACCTTAAACCAGATTCAAAAAATATTTAAGCTGCGCCGTTGCAAAAACACCCAGTTTAAAAACCGGTCAAGGCCTTGCCTTAATTTTCAGATCAAAGCCTGTCTGGGTCTTTGCTGCAATGATATTTCCGCAGTGGAATATAAAAAACAGGTTAAGGATGCGATTCTTTTTTTAAAAGGAAGATCACACCAGGTCGTCAAAAAACTCAAAGTCCAGATGATGGGGTATGCATCCTTCCAGGAATATGAAAAAGCAGCCCAGATTCGGGATACAATATTTGCTATTGAAAACATCCTGGAAAAACAGGTGGTGGTCAGCCCGGACATGATAGACCGGGATATCATTGCCTTTGCAGCAGACAAGGGCAGGGTAGTGATAACTATAATGATCGTTCGATCCGGCTATCTGATTGATACAACCCATTATCCCCTTGACCTGGGATTTAAGGAGCCCGTTGAAATTCTTTCGGCGTTTTTAGAACAATATTATAAACATATGGAATTTTTGCCTTCTATTATCCTGTTGAGCCGGAAAATTGAGAACACGGAGGAGCTGGAACAGTTATTTGCAAAAAGAAAAGGCAAAAAGGTGAGCATCCATGTTCCCGTTCAAGGTGAAAAAAAACGACTTGTTGAAATGGCCCTTGTGAATGCATCAAGGGAACTTGAAAAAAGGTTACTTAAGGAAGAAGAGGAACGGGCCGCAATCTCCATGCTGAAAGAGCTTATGGGAATGAAAATACTGCCAGCCAGAATTGAATGCTTTGATAACTCCAACCTTTCAGGACAGGACCCCGTATCTTCCATGGTGGTGTTCAAAGATGGAAGACCTTATAAAGACGGCTATCGCAAGTTTATTATCCGGGACCTTGATTTTCAGGATGATTACGCATACATGTATCAGGTCCTTGAACGGCGTTTTTCAAGAGATCCCTCAGAAATGCCATTTCCGGATCTTCTGGTGGTTGACGGGGGCAAAGGGCAGCTTTCAATGGCCATGGCTGTTTTAAAAGACCTGAACATTGAAAACAACTTCATGGTGGCTGGTCTTGCAAAAAAGAACGAGGCAAAAGGCGAGGAATTTGACAAAATTTATATTCCAGGGCGATCCAACCCATTAAACACCAGCCAGGCAAAAAAAGCATTATACCTTTTACAGCAGGTCAGGGATGAAGCCCACAGGGTTGCCATTACATTCCAGAGAAAACGTCGGGAAAAACGGGCAGGACTTTCAATCCTTGATACCATTCCCCGTATCGGTCCAAAGAAAAAAAAGATCCTGTTAAAGTATTTTAAAGGCATTACCCAAATGAAAACAGCATCAATTGATGAGATGGCAAATCTTCCAGGAATGAATAAAACATTGGCAGAAGAAGTGATACATGCGCTTAACACCAAGTGACCCTTTCCTGATTTGTTTCTACCAGTTCTTCTGCAAACGTTTAACACTGCACATAATCTAAGTGATTTGAGTAACCATCTAAGGTGTTTGAAAAATATTATTTTTTTTTACCAATGATGTAAAAATTCTAATTGGATCTTGCCATCTCGGTTACAGCTACTCTCAATAAAATTTAAAGGGGGTTTGATTTTATCTCATTTATTACTATCGGTAATGGTTTTTTTTGACGTTTTAAAAAAATATCCCTCACATATATTATCATCTTCAGTTGATATGCACTGCAGACATTGTCCGAAATTATCCTCCACATATC
>CAYWGN010000295.1:0-5934 GCA_964457495.1 uncultured Desulfobacula sp. | reverse complement strand
ACTCATCAGGGATCTTTTGTCCCTGCACACCTACAGTCATACTTGGAGGAGTATACTTTCCGATTCAACAGGCGCACCTCTGGCAGTCGTGGTCTTGTTTTCCGTAGACTTATGGAGCAAGCTATGGTTACGGGGCCTGTCACCGGAAATGATGTTACATTTGGTTACAATTGGGGGGAAAATCAAGCAGGAGGAGCTAATTGACCACCCCCTTTTAAGATAATAATATACAAAACATCCTATCGAAATATTTCTGACAATCAACTTTATGGGATATTGAACTAAACCGTAATCGAATTCCAACCCTACAGTTAATAATCATTCACCAACAAAATATAGTATTTGATTTTTTTTATCCCCAGGTGCAATAGTCAACTTTTGAGCGCAACCCATGCTCCGGCCGGATTAACGTAAAACAACCATTTTGTTGCATTCCAGACAAAAATTGAGAGCAGGATCGCAAAAGATCAGGGCTACCAGCATAGTTTTGCAATAAAGTTCATCATAGCGAACTAATTATTCAAAAACAAATTACATAGAAAAAGCTTACCAGACTTTTCTTCCAAAAATACTGGTAAAAATAGAGATTTACCTTGACAGCATGAAAAAACTATGGCATAAAAAAATTCTGTATGATGAATTTTTAACGGACATGAAATATTAACGTATCACGAGGACAAGCAGTGCCATGGAAATAAGACGAGAACAATTAAAGATTGATCCTAAAAAATGTACAGCATGCCATCAATGCACCACGGCCTGTTCAATAATGCATTACGGCGTGGATGATCCCAACTTTTCCAGAATTAAAATTCTCCAATTTGAAAATAAGGACTTCAATGTTCCCATCATTTGCATGGCGTGTGAAAATCCCATCTGCATAGACGTTTGCCCCATGAACACAAGGGTGAGAAAATCAAATGGAACCATTGTGACGGATACAGAAACCTGCATAGGATGCAAGGCGTGTCTCTATATCTGCCCAGTGGGAAGCCCTGTGGAAAATCCCCTTACGGGCCAGTCAATGACCTGTGATATGTGCGAAGATGACCCTGAGGGGCCGTGGTGTGTTAAGGCATGCCATGAACATGGGGCATTAACCATATGTGAGATTGACGCGCAAATAACCCAGGTTGCAAGACAACAGGCCGGACGGATGAGAAGGATATTTTCCTGAATGTTGATGGACCCGTATTAAGGTTGAAAAAGAGAAAACAAATTAAAACCATATCAAACAAAATATTTGAGCAGGTGTTATGAAAATCGTAATTATTGGAAATGGAATTGCCGGAAACCAGGTTGCCTTTACACTTATTCAGCAAGAATCTAGGAATGAAATATGCATCATTTCCGCTGAAAATGTTCCGGAATATGATCCATGCAGCTTGCCATATTTCCTTGGTGGGGATGTTGAAAAAAATGCAATTTTCAGAAAAAAAATCGAAGATTATGATCATCATAATATCGAACTGATTTTCAATAATAAAGTTGTTGGTATTGATCCCGAGGCAAAGCATGTCACTACAGATAAAGGGCTTCAAATCAATTATGATAAACTTGTACTGGCCCATGGTGGAGAACTGTTTATACCGCCCATTGAGGGAATCGATAATCAGGGGGTCTTCAGCTGCAAGCAGCTTTTTGAGACTGAAAAACTTAATTCTCACCAGGGAAGGTGTGCCGTGGTCATCGGCTCCGGTGCCATTGGTATTGAGGCTGCTGAAGCACTTAAGAAAAAAGGATATGAGGTTTATATCATTGAACTGCTTGATTGGATACTACCGACTCTGTTTGATGAGCCCACGGCAAAAAGGCTTGAAGCTGCCATGGAAAGATATGGGATTAACGTTTGCACAGGCGAAAAAGTTCTCAAGATAAAAGGTGAGGATCGAGTCAAAGGTGTTGTGACAGACCAGCGTGAGATTGAGTGCGACACGGTAGTGGTTGCCACGGGTGTGATTCCTGGAACCAAGCTGGCTGAAACCGCCGGCATTAAAACCGGCCGTGGCATCTTGGTCAATGAATTCATGCAGACTAATGTCCCGGATATTTATGCCTGTGGTGACTGTGTAGAAACCATTGACGCCAGCACAGGAGAAACAGCCATATTCCAACTCAAGCACAATGCGCTGGAGCAGGGGAAAATTGTTGCCAAAAATATTTCAGGAAAACAAACCATATACCTGGGTGCACACGCCTTTGCCCGGACCAATTTTTTTAAGACCCATGCAGCTAGTTTTGGAAAGACCTTGCAGGGAAGCAAATGCCTTTCAGGGAAATCCAAAGTCTTTGAAAGGGAAAAGGGTGGAGATTACCTGCGTGTAATTCTTCTGGATGGCAAAATCATCGGTGGCCAGGCTATTGGGAAATATGCCGACACCATAGGATTATTGATCAGTGCCATGCGCAGAAAGGACGATATCAATCAGCTCCGTTGTAATTGGAAAAATATTGTCCGGTCAGACCTTACTTACCTATTGCCACAACTCAGGCTTGGCCACATATTCGGATTATAGGATACTTTTGTTTTACATACCATTGCTCTGACTTTCTCCATCTGAATGTCTGATCTAAACTTGCCCGGGCAACCAGGATATCATAGGCAAGTCCGGCCATTACCCTGTTAATTGTATTCACCAACAGGCTGACAAAAACTATGGGGCATGATAACAAGTCCAGGCGTGCTTTTGCGAAACCTTCAGAATCTCAATACCTGTTTATGAATTGCTATTTGGCCAAAATGCCAATCCTGGCATTTTGGCCAAATAGACTTAGGATATATCGAAAACCCAATATCAGCCCTTAATCCTTAACTAATATTCGGGGTTTAAATATTGTTGATTATCTGTGTGCGATGAATAAAAATTACATCAACCACAAGAAGAGGCTACCATTCAGAGAACCCATGTATATTAATAATTAGGTTGCCAGTTTTTTTTGTTGCGAATTTTTCGCTTCAGCCAAAGCAATAAATGACCTTAAATAGTCGATCTGTAAATTCATCGTTTACCCGCCAGTTGAGTTCAGATTATGCTGAGATAGTTACAGCTCCAAGAAATTTACAGCGAAGTCGTTCGAAATGATTCATGAGTTGAGTTCTCCTGACCTCGACGACTTCATCCGTATTACCGGAGGCCAGACAGTCCATGAATTTTTTCACTTCTGTTTGCATGGCCTTCACTTCATCCTGATACTCATTTTGAGCCAGAACACTATACCAGAGCCGAAATGTCTGTAAATATAATTTATCGGAAATATCTGCCAGAACCGGATTCCCGGCGGCTTCATGGATGATGTCCCTGAAGGCTATGTCTATTTTTGTCAGCGCTTTTGGATCTTTTTCATCCAAGAGTCTGTTGCAGGCATTATACATCTCTTCAAGTTGTTTGTTGTGTTTTGAAGAAAATTTTCCTTTTGCAAGATTGCTTTCAAAGGATTCCATCTCAAACCGGACCTGGTAGATATTCATGACCCGGCTGAATTCAATCTCAGTGACCATGCTCCCTGTCCGGGGAATTACTCTTACGAATTGTTCCCATTCCAGACGGTTGAGTATATCCTTGATCGGCGATCGGCTCACTTCGAATTCCTTTGCCAATACTTTCTCGTTCAGAATCTGCCTTGGTTTATACTCTAAATAAAGAATTCGTTCTCGTATAGTTTGATAAATTTTATCTTTCATTCCTAAGCACTCAGTTTTAACTAAGGTTTTCATGCCATTTTATTGATATGCCGCTTGCATTTCATTACTTAGCCCACCACCTGGATAAACTCAAGCCTTTTTAGTGTTTCCGTTTATTTTTTTAATTTTTGGAAGGCCACCTGATCTCGGCCCCAGGAATGGTCGAGCTTTTCGGACCTCGACTCTATAGGTGATCTGCCTTTGGAATGAAAATCAAAACCTTAGGCTGCTAAAAAAAATAATGCTTGACAGACTGAGAAATCATTGCTACGGCATTAAGGATAACACTGATATTCTACTAATATACTATTAGAGTTTTATAAAACATTTCACTAAACCTTCACTGAAATTTTGGCTTTAGTGATAAGCTTTTAAAACAAAGGGGGTCAAATGGCTATAATTTCTGTTACCAGACCAAAGCAGGCCTGGTATGGAGAATCCATCGGCATTTTGATACTGGACGCCTCTTATCCTTGTATTCCCGGAAACGTTGGCAATGCCAGCACATTTCCGTTTCCTGTCCGGTACGAAAAAGTAGAAGGTGCCTCCATTGACCGACTGTTGAATCAACAGGATTCCGATCTGGTCACCCCATTTATTGATGCCGCCCAGAGACTGTATAATAGCGGCGTTCATGCGATTACCGGTGCATGCGGGTTCATGGCCCTTTTCCAGCAGGAAGTTGCCCAAAGTCTGAAAATACCTGTTTTTCTATCAACCCTTTTGCAGCTTCCGTTTATGTATCAAATAACAGGGAAAAAAGTGGGGGTTATCACAGCCGATGCCACCTGTCTTCAACCCAAACATTTTATATCCACAGGTGTTCCTGAAGGATTTCCACTGGCAATCGCCGGCATGGAAAACCAATCGGAATTCAGGGATGCTATCCTCAAGGAAAAGGGAACCCTGGATTCCGATAAAATCCAGGACGAAGTTGTTGCTGTGGCTAGTGAACTGGTAAATCAAAACCCGGATATCGGCAGCATTCTGCTTGAATGCAGTGATTTGCCGCCATATGCCCATGCTGTTCAAGCTGCGGTGGGTCTCCCGGTGTTTGATTTTTTTACAATGATCAATTACATGCATACAAGCCTTGTTCGTACACCCTTTAACGGGTTTATGTAGGCCATGACATACAAAAAAAGGAGGTGAATTTAGGTTATAAGTTCAACGTTAGGTACAGAGTTTTATACACAATATTTTTTTTAAAAGGAGAGATTAGATGAAAATTCAACGTATGTTCACCCGGGGTCTGCTGGTAGCGTTGACAGGCGCTTTTTTGGTGGTTGGTTCTTCTCTGCCGGCATTTGCTAAAACCTACAACTGGCAACCCTCATCCTGGCTGCCTTCTGGAATCAGCTGGGATAGCATCGCTTACATGTCCGACTACGTTAACCGGATGTCCGGCGGACGTATGAACCTGAAACCAAGCGCCCCCGGGGCGATTGTTCCCGTGGCAGAACAGTTGGATGCAGTGGGCATGGGTGTCATGCAGGCAACCTTTATCTGGCCGGGATATTTCCCAGGAGCACTCCCGGTAACCTTCAGTCATGGGGACTCTTTTGCCGCTCCGAAAACCATCGCCGAGATGCGCTACCTCTATGAGCAGTATGAAGATGGACGTATAATGAAGATTTTGCGGGAGGAATACGCCAAGCATGGCGTGTATCTCGTGGGCAATGTATATTGGACGCTGGACAACTTGATGATTTCAAAGAAGCCTCTCAGGGGCGTCAAGGACATCAAAGGCTTGAAGTTCAGGTCATCTGAGTTGATCGCTCTACAGCTGGCTAAACTTGGGGCAGGAACCATCTGGACCCCGTCCACCGAAATTTATACCATGCTTTCTACCGGCGGAGTGGATGCCATCACTTTTTCGCATGCAGCCGATGATGTGGCCATGGGGTTTCATGAAGTCACCAAATACTGGGTTAAATACCCCACAGCGGTCGGCCCAGCCGCCGATGCCTTAATCGTCAACCTGAAAACCTGGAACTCCCTTCCCGATGACCTCAAAGCCATCCTGGAGGCCGCCTGTGAAATAGGGTCCGCCAGAAACAAGTTCGAAGCTGAATTAAAAATTACCGAAGCTTGGAAGGTCGCGGAGAAAAAGGGTATTGAAATCATTGAGTGGTCAGATGAAGACGCTCGTATATTGGCAGGTACTGCCCGTGAAGCTGTACCGGAAAAATACTTTAAGGACAAAGCCTTTAAAGAAATTTTTGACATTACAGAAAAGTGGGCCACTGAGA
>CAYWGN010000294.1:0-5947 GCA_964457495.1 uncultured Desulfobacula sp. | reverse complement strand
TCCGGCTGCCGAACTGGATTAAACCGGTCCCTTCCAATTGATCGATCCCTATATAGATTTTAGGTGCCAGCTCAACTGCAGTCAAAGATTTGTCCGGATCTACGGTAAAAAAATCTTCCACCAAAAAAGTTTTATTGCCCAGTAAAATAGGGATGTTCTCATCTGTCTTATTTCGGATGCCCAGGGTATAGGCTGTGTCCCGGGTCATGAACACGCCGGGGCTCGCCTGGATTTCTTTTGTTTTCGAATTCCCAGAGCTGTTCTCCAAAGAGAACGTGCCATACAGGGGATAGTGTTCATCAATGGCCATCACCCCTATCAGACGGGCATTACCCCCCACCTTAACCATGGTATAAAATCTGATGAGCCGGGCTTGGGTCTTGCCCGGCCCCAGCACCTCGTCTGCCAGCATCAAATCCTCCGGGGTCAAAGGACTGCTGGAGGACAATACCAGGTCCGCCGTTAATATTTCCTTTAAATTCTCATCCAGGTGGTGATTCAGGGACCTGCCAAAGGAGTGAATGGCAATAAATCCGGTAAGACCCAGGGACAGGTTTAATATAAAAAAAACAGCAAACCCCCTGTTTTTCATCAGCTCCTTTATGGCCATGCGTATCCAGAGCATCAGACAAGCCTGCCCCGGTCAAGCTTCCTGATTTTCCGGCATTGATCGGCCAGATCCAGATTGTGGGTCACCAGGATCAGGGTTTTATTTTCTTTTTCAACCAGATCGAACAAGAGTCTGGCGATTTTTTCACCGGTCTTGATATCCAGATTGCCAGTGGGTTCGTCTGCTAAAAGCAGAGCCGGTTTGATAATCAAGGCTCTGGCAATGGCTACCCTCTGGCATTCTCCGCCACTAAGCTGCCCGGGTAAGTGGTGTTGACGATCCTGCAAATCGATCTTGGCCAACATATCATCCACCCTATCTGTAATATGCTGGTGTTTGAGAATTTCCAAAGGCAGGCTGATGTTTTCACGGGCAGACAAATGGGGCATCAAGTGAAACCGTTGGAAAACAATCCCGATCTTAGTTGCCCTGTATCGGGAAAGCCTGTTTTCTTTCATGCTGCACAAATCCTCTCCTTGAAGTAGTATCTTACCTGAATCCGGGATATCCAGTCCTGCGATAAGAGAGAGCAAAGTAGTTTTCCCGCTGCCGGACTGGCCGGTTATGGCATTGGTCTCACCAATGTCAAGACTGAAATTGACATTATTTAATACCTCAATCATGCCGGATCGGGGTTGATGAAAGGATTTACAAACATTTTTTAATTCAAGTATCATAATTGTTCCAGAATAATGTCAAATACAGTGGTAGCAATAATTTTATGGCCTTCCGGATTAGGGTGGATACCATCTGCCTGGTTCAAGAAAGCTTTTCCTGCCACATCCTTTAATAGAAACGGGATAAAAGGCAGGTTATGTTTTTGGGCAAGGTATACAAAGGATGATTCAAAGGCTTTGGCATATTCAGCTCCATAATTGGGGGGAATCTTCATGCCGGCCAGGATCACTTTTATGCCATTTTTTTTTGCAAGGATAATGGATTTTTCCAGGTTTTGTGTCATTAAGTCGGTTGACAGACCCCTCAGCCCGTCATTGGCCCCCAGTGCCAGGACAAGGATATCAGGCTTTGTTTTCAGATACCACTTGAGCCTGGAAGTCGCCCCTGCCGTTGTTGAACCGCTGATGCTGCCATTGGTAATTTTGACAAAGGCAAACCCTTTTTGTTTGAGCATGTCTTGAACCAGGAAAGGAAATGCCTGTTCCGGTTCCACTCCAAGGCCTGCGGAAATTGAATCCCCAAGGATTACAACCTTCACACCTGTGTCCTTGGCAGATAATAAAGGAATCCTTCCAGGCAATAATGAAAACATGGTTACAAGCAGGAACGATAGAATAAAAGGGGAAATGTATTTTTTCACGGGTTTTAAGATCCTTAACTTTTTGCATGTTTATATGTCTGTTGTTTAATATGGTTCTTTAAACATAGTCTGTAAACCCTACATCCACCATGGCCTGGATCAGAGGGCGGGGTGTAAAATACTGACCTGCACCTGTTTTGGTATCCTGGGCATTTTTTCAAGCAGCCCTTCATTCCTTAACTCCCAGCCAGTCCATTACCTGTGCAATCTCTGTCCAGAATAGTTCAAAAGCGGGAAGTGATGACATTTGATGGGCAAGCATGTTTTCCCATTCTGCCTCCAACTCTTCTCGTTCGGGACGGTTCCTCAAGTTCTCCATGGTGGGAACAGGTATTTTTTTAAACTCGCATTTTTTCTCAAGCGTGCTTAAAATAATTTTTTGGTTGGCTCTCAATTTTTCATGGCGATACAGGATGACCACATCATACAGATCTCTTGGACGTTCCCGCTCTGCCAGTGCTCTTACTTTTTCTGCAAAAACTTCCTCGAAACAATAACATTTGATCTGTATTCCATCATCCGGGCAGTCTGAATAGGGGTGATGAACATCCCTTACCACAGGTTTCAGCACCAGGATTTCATCAATTGTTAAATCCAACTTTAAACGGGGTAGATCTCCCCCTGGCTGCAAGGGGCCTCGGTATCCTATACGCCCCTGGGCTGACAGACCGCCGCGGTTATTCTGATACACATCAAACCGGATGAGTTCTTTCGGGATTTCAACACCTGTGGCATCATAGACCCATTCGGAGATATCTTTAAAACAATTGACCAGAAACTCCTGATCAAGATGTTCAGGTTTAATCAGTGTAAAATCAAGATCTTCAGAAAACCGATGGGTTTCATAATAACATTTCTTAAGACAGGTCCCCCCCTTAAAAATCCAGTCTGCGCCTATCCCGCCATGATTGAATATACCGGCAAGCACCCAGCCGAGCACATAGTCTTTTTCAATCACATTTGCCCTGAGTCCAAATTTTTTTGAAAACGCCATTATTTCAGATTTATCAATCAAGGGATTTCCTCTCCTTCCAATTTTCCGGAACCCACAGCCGCCATCGGGTGACAAGCCTGCTGTTGTTCAATTTTGGATCAAGCTTGGCATTTCCTGTGGTCAGTCTTTTGCGGCAGTCTTGGATTGCCCTGGTTTCATCAGGAGCGATCTTTTCAAGTAAAAAGCCAAGGCGTTTAAAAACAGACCCATTTCCCAACTTCTCGCTGTAGTCAATCAATAGTTCCAGGTTCTTGTTTTCAGACCGCAAAAAATTTGCCAGCATATCTTTTACAGACCGAATTCCACCGCCAAAAGCGGGTTCGACTAGCAGATCAAGCAGGGTACGCGCAGGATCGGATACAAATATTTTTACCTGGCCTCTCCATACGGGCTTAAGGCCAAACATGGCTTTTGCAGGAACAGTGCGCAGCATAAACGTTGTGCCTTTAATATCAGGCCTCCGGTCCCTTGGCTTTTGAACGGTCATGACCACAATAGTGCCAAAAATCTGTTCTGTCAGGTCAAAATATTCAGCCGCACTCCAGCCGCCGATATAGCAGGGTGAAAAGAGACGGTCGGCAATCAGCCAGGGATCTTCAAGCAGCACATCCGTGGTCGGGGATTCCAGGGGAACGGACACATAAAGGCCCCGGCAAACCCGGGACATCCACCCATTTTTTGACCACCTTGAAAGCATTTTGGCTGCATTTGAAGCGGAAACATTCAAGATCCCTGCCGCATCCTTGACAGATATCGTGCCTTTTGTATTGCGGATGATGGCCGCCATTCTTTCCCGGTCTGCTTTTCCTATGCCTGTCAGTATTTCCATGGTATATCCAAAATGGTGTTATTCACTTATTGTATGAATAATTACGCATATCATATACTATTTTTATCTGTCAAGATATATTATATGTGGCATAGTTCAACTATTACATGAATTTTATCGCATGAGTTATAGTCTGGCAGATTGTTTCTGCGAATTTGCCGTGGATTCATCATCACAGATCTTGGGAACCAGTTTGCAGGTAAAGGCTTTTTTCAGGATGGATTGCCAGAGGCGGTCGGCACGCTTTAAATTTTTTTCAACTGCTGCTTCTATCTTATTCATTATTGAAAATTTTTCTTCTACAAGTTCAACAATTTTTTTTTGCTCCTCAAATGGCGACAATGGAAAAACAAGAGATTCAACATCAACTTTATCCAGACAAGCGGAGGGTTCTGCATTTGCCCAGTCTTCAAACGTTTCCGGCCTATGAAATAAAAACACATTACGGGACCTTGGAACCGGGTCAAGATCATTGGTAAAACGGGTTTCAACGCCTGTGGACTGATAACAGAATGGAAGAGGTCTATACCAAGCCGGAAGATCTGCCGGCAGGCCGGTTTTATACTTATCTGACTGAATTTCAACACCGGTAAGGGTACTGCCGATCTTTTTTGCCTCAATAACCCCCGCAGCCTTGCCATCCACATATAAAAGATAATCTGCATAACCATGACCCTTCGGCGTTCATGTATAGACATTCGGACTCGTTAAAAATTGACAATCACTACAAAATCATGATATTTGAGCGCATCAGTTGATTTTTTTAAAAGGAGTTTTTTTGTTTAAAAGATTATTAGATATTGTGCCAATCGTTGCCGACAAAAGGTACTACTAATTCGGTGGCAGTTTGATTTTAATTTAGTCCAGATGAAAATTAATAGTTAGATAAAAACAAACTAAATTTTTTCTGACCCTTTCCGGATAGAGTCTATCTAAGGTTCCGCCTTTATTGTTATGCCTTTCGTCTGCAACCCCCCTACACTAAGATAATATATTAAGAAGCTATCCGTCTAATCATAAATTTTTGGGTATTTAATGCATAAAAAATACCAAAGTAATCTATAAAAAAACTAGGTGACGATCAATGATCATTAATAAAGAACATACAAATAATACATGCACAAACGATATTCTCCAATCTCTTTTAAAAATGGGATGGGATTCCCATTTCCAGACTCATCTGGACAATATTTGCAACGAAAAAGCTTTCCCGGCCAGAGTAGTCGGAGTGCGGAAAAATAGTTTTCTGATTAGCCAGGGAAACTCAGAAAGCCTCGCTACTGCAGCAGGAAAGCTAAATCACCAAAAAGAGAACCTGTTCCCCGTCACAGGAGATTGGGTCCTGGTGAACGACAAAGTCATATCTGCAGTATTGCCAAGGAAAAACACCTTGTCCAGAGGGGCGGCTGGTACGCGTGGTAAGCAAGGTTCACAGCCGAGTAAAGAGCAGATAATCGCTGCAAACCTTGATACTGTATTTATCGTTTGCGGTCTTGATCAAGATTTCAATATGCGGCGGTTAGAACGGTATCTGACGCTGGTATATAATTGTGGATTGACTCCTTCTATTATTCTAACCAAAGCCGACCTTCATCAAAATCCTGAGCATTATGTTGATGAAGTGGAAACTGTGGCCTTTGAAGTTCCGGTGCATTGTATCTCAGCAAAGGATTCAATCGGCCTGGCTTCATTGGAGCCTTATCTTTCACAAGGCCGAACAATTGCCATGGTCGGATCTTCAGGATCCGGGAAATCAACACTTGTGAATCGCCTATCCGGGAAAACCATGCAGGCCACTGATTTAATAAGTGAAAGCGTGGGAAAAGGAAAACATACCACTACCAGCCGCAGCCTTATCATGATGCCTCAAGGAGGCATGGTGATTGACAATCCCGGTATTCGGGAAATAGGATTTTGGGATGACGGAGGTGGTTTGAATGTTGCGTTCCCAGAGATAGAAAACCTGGCCAATACATGTCGTTTTCACGATTGCAGTCATACCCATGAGCCTGGCTGCCAGGTGCTTCACGGAGTAACAACAGGTGCAATCAGAAAAGACAGGCTGGATAGTTACCAAAAAATGAAGCGTGAATTGGCATATTTGTCTGACCGGCAAACAAAAAGTGCAGATCGAGTGGAAAAGGAACGCTGGAAAGAGGTTACTTTGAAAATTAAAGCCATAAATAACAGGAGAAC
>CAYWGN010000293.1:0-5952 GCA_964457495.1 uncultured Desulfobacula sp. | reverse complement strand
CCTTTTTTTTGAGGCCTAACGATAATGGGTTCAATCAATCCATCCCGTACAATACTTACCAAGTTCTCTTAAACTGTTTTCATCAAAGTATTTGCGGTGTTGATAGGAAGAAGGATCAATCTTTGTAATGTCAATCATAGAAAAAGAAAAAGGATAATTTTTATGGTCTGTTATTGGCATGATCCAAATCCCCTATAAAAAAATTTTATCGCACTGGTTTAAAAGTATAGATGTTTTTATAAAAAATATTATCAAAAAAGTAAAACCAAATGACATTTGCTGTTTCTGAAAAAAGAACAATTATTCTATTTCCATGTCCCACTTCAGGTGTCCAAAATCAAACAGGGTAAAAAGATGTCAGGACTGGAAATTTGGACGATAGAGCGGTTTTTTTGCAGTTAATTGCGGGCCGGATTTTATATATATAAAAATTACTTTGAAGGAATGGTTTGTGACAGCGGTTGTAGGTCAGTTGAATCAAAATTTTAATGATAAAAAATCGTGATATACCATATATGGGGTTGCCAATAATCTATCTGGACTGTGCCCTATGAATACAAGTCCGAGTATTTTATTTGTTTATTTGGGATGCTTTTACTTTGACCTTCAAAAATTTGAATAAGGCCAACATTCTTCATTTAAATTTTTCTAATTGAAAAAATCTCATATACCACATGTGATAATATCCAATTTTCCAAAGCCTACACTCTATGAATATCATTGAACGCTTTCTGATCCTTTAACCGTTTTACCCTTTATTCCCTCAACAATGTCCTGACACATTTGATAAAAGAGAAGTTGATCCACAGAATAAAGTATTATTTTTACACCTGAATCGAGTACTTTTTTAGCACATTCAGGAGTGTGTTCTGGTCTGGGCATGTCCATAAGAGGAATTCCCGTTCTTTTGGAGATTGCCATCACCTTTTCGAACGCCTTTTCCATATAGGGGTGGTTCCATGTTACTTTTTCCCCTGGAAGGGTTATGGACTGTGAAAGATCGCCCCGTGCAAGACCAGCTGCATCTAGTCCCGGCTTCAATTCCGCAAAAATCTCCTCCGCATTTTCTACCGCCTCCTTGTCCTCAAGCAGTAGAATCACCATATTCTGCCTTTTCGCCTGCTCCAGGTATTCGTTCCAATCCGCAATAGAGTATTGGGCTGCCCTAATGGCAGGGCATATTCCACACTCTCCTTCTGGTGGATAACGAACAGAAGCGACTGCCTTTTTGGCATCTTCGCGTGTTTTTATATGAGGAATGACAATTCCCTGTGCACCGGCTTCGATGCAGTGTCGAATGATACTGGGGTCATTTTCCGGCACACGAACAATTGTTGTAATGCCTGCTGCATCCGCAGCACGTACACAGTGCTCTATTCTTTCGATTCCCATATGACCGTGTTCCAGGCAGAGCATGTAAAAGTCGAATCCGGTATACCCTAGAATCTCAACCAAAGAAGGGTCACCAGTGTTGAATTGCATACCCAATGGAACTTCACCTTTCTTTAGTGTCGTCAAAATACGGTTTTCTTTTTGTTTGAATGACATTATTTATCTCCAATAATCAATTTTTATTTAAGTAACAGCCCAGGTTCAAAAACAGTGATAATAAAATACTTTTAAAAATTTCCATGAGAAATTGTAACTAATCCAAAAGCAGCTCAGGCAACCATAGGCTGAGTTGGGGAAATATTATAAGAGCACCAAGCAGCAGAAATAGAGCCCCTAAAAAAGGGATTAATTCTTTGAAAACATGATGAGCTGGTGCTTCGGCCTGAGCGGATGTTAAGAAAACCAGCATGCCGACTGGTGGTGTAATCAGACCAAGCATGGTTGATAATACGGCAACAACACCCATATGGGTATAATTTATTCCTACTGCAGCAGCAGTAGGAACCATTATTGGAACAAAAACAGCAAAAAGCGTCACTGGATCCATAACGGCTCCGCCGATAAGCAAAACTACTGCCATTAAAGCCAAAACTAGTGTTGGGTCTGATGTGATGGAACCAATCCAGGTTGACAGTACACGCGCAACCCCCATGTTACCAATTATCCATATAAAAAGACCAGCGATTGAGACAATGATCAATATTTTGGCCGCATCAATTCCAACTTTGCAGAATATCTGCCAAAGCTTACCTATATTCAACTCGCGGTATATCAACATGCTTACAATCAAGGCATAGGCTGCAGCTATTGCACCCACCTCAGTAACAGTAGCAATCCCGCCAACCAGACCAACTATAATTATCAATGGCATAATTAGAGCCACGAGTGATCCCAGCATTGATTTAGCTAGTTCATTAAAGCCTACCCAGGCAGTAGCAGGATATTTTCTTGCCCGGCTGATAAGGTAGGATGTAATTAAAAGAAAAACCCCCATTAAAATTCCTGGTATGACGCCTGCTATAAATAATCGGCTAATGGGGGTCATAGCAAAAAGCCCAAACAAAACCAGTGGGATTGAGGGTGGAATTACCGGCCCGATAGTTGCCGAAGCTGCTGTCACCGCTGCGGCGTAAGCACCTGAATAACCTTCGCGTTTCATAGCCGGAACCATAATAGCACCGATGGCGGAAGCGTCAGCCATTGAAGACCCTGAAACCCCCGCAAAAACCATACTTGCTAATATGTTAACATGGCTGAGTCCTCCATGGATATGTCCAAAGCAAGCACGTGTGAAACGTAAGAGACGCTTAGTGATTCCCCCGGAATTCATTATTTCACCGGCCAGAAAAAAGAAAACAATGGCAGCAAAGTGATAATTATTTAAACCCAGAACAAATCCTTGTGCAACAACCATCAATGGAACCTTCGGCCAGAAGGCTGCGATATAAGCAATTTCAGCTATAGCCATACAAAAAAAAACAGGGACTCCAGCGACCATGAAGATCAGCATGGTACCAAAAAGTACGCTAAGTTCGTTAATCATTTTCAGCATCCTTGTTTAAATGGCGATGCCAAAGATTAAGGAGCGCCGCCAGCCCCAAACCAACAGCACCTACTGGAATTGGATAGTATTTCACTGACAAATCAATCGTCATGGTGTCAAGTTCTAGACCAGTTAGAGTACGTAAAGTTTCAAGCGAAACAAATAGTAAGGTGCCACCTGCAACAATGACAAGAACATCAATTATGGAAGCCAATGTTTTTTGTATACTAATAGAAAATTGTTTGGTGAGCATATCGACCTGGATGTGGCTTTGGGTCAGCCATAAAAATATGGTTCCCATCCAGGTCATCCAAAGCATAAGCATCACCGATAGTTCCTCTATCCATATCAACGGTGAATTGAAAATATAACGTAAAACTACTTGCAACACTGCCAACCCAGCCATTGATATTACACATAGACCAAGAATAAAAATCAGTGTTTTAGAAAAAAAATACCGCAGATGTTTTTCCACGACTAAATCTCCAATCCGATAAGCACTTTAATTACAAGACTACATAATATTTAATTCATTGCTGTCGATGTCAAAAACAAATCCACACTGTTTGTGGACTACTTTATATCTTGTATTTTTTGATAGAGACCTTCTGGCCAAAATTTTCCGTCAAATTCTGCTATAACATTTTTAGCAGGAACCTTGAATTTTTCTATTTCCGGTTCGACTATGGTCACTCCCTTGGCTTTTAGCCTGTCCAGATAAAACGTCATCATTTCAGAATAGGGTTTTTGGTTTTTATCTACCATCGTAGCGGCTTCAACAGCAAGTTTTTGCTGAGATTCAGACAGCTTTTCCCATGCATAACTACTCATGTAGATACCCAGACCTGAATGAACATAATTGATGGGAGTATGATATTTTAGCACCTCTAAAAGACCACGTTCGTATTGATTTACAATACCGTTATCATCACCATCAACCATGCCGCTTTGTAATGCCTGATAAATATCTGCTCCTCGAACAGGTGTAGGACTAGCTCCCCAGACTTTCCAAACGTCAGCCACAAAGGGAAGTCCTGGTACTCGCATTTTCAATCCCTTCATTTCATCAGGTGATTTGATCGGTCGTTTGACAGTTGAAAGTCCACGAGGCGATCGGTCTCCGACTATACCGAGGTATTTGATACCGAGTTTTTGTTCAGCATCACTCATCATTTCCCTAAATACATTGCTATTTAAAAATCTGCGATAGTGCCCTTGATCTCTGAAAAGAAAAGGAGCGAATAGAACTGAAAACTGCTTTGCTTCCTTTGCAAAAAAAAGAGCATTAATATCCATGAACCAAAGGTCAAGTTTCCCCGCACGCAGTTGTGCTAACTGTTGTTTGGGGTTGCCAAGCACTCCGCCTCCGATGACTTCTGTTTGAATTTTTCTATCAGATAATTTTTCAAGATTATCTGCAAATTTCTCAGCCCATTGATGATGAATACTGGTTACCGGGGCAGGATGGCCAAGTCGTAAATTAACATCTGCTGACAAAATTGAAGGCAGTAAAAAAGGTATCATTGACAATATTCCAAAAATAAAAATAATTCTTCGTAACATTTTTAATCTCCTTTTTTTAATATTTAATTTTTCTTTTCTTGTTCAAGTCAATTTGTTTTTTAATCCTTTTTTCTTTTGAGAATAGCATTTAGTATTCTTTCCCGAGCTTTTTCCACATGCTCTTGCATCAATCGATCAGCTTCTGAAGCGTCCTCTTTTAAAATCGATCGGGAAATTAAAATGTGTTCGTCGATAATTGCAGTAATATCTTCTTGCACAGTGCTGATTCCCCAAAGCCTTATCCTTTCCTCTTGTACTAAAAGAGATTCATTGATTTTAAGAAGAAGATTATTTTCTCCGGCTTCCATAATGAAAGTATGAAATTTTTTTGATATGCATTTTAGTTTTTCTTTGTCAGTAGTGTTTCTTGCTGTTTCAGATTCTTTAATAATTGAGGTTATTTCCTTTTTCTTCTTTTCATCCATATTTCTCACAGCCAAACTAACAGCTGCACTCATAAGGAATTTCAATACAATATATATTTCTTCAACCTCCCTAACAGAAAGTATTTTGACAAAAGTACCTCTTCGATCGATTGTTTCGACAAAGTTTTGAGATTCCAACACTCTTATAGCTTCTCTAACCGGAGACCTACTAACACCCAGTTTTGAAGCTATCAATACTTCATTTAGCTTTTCCCCTGGTTCAAGCTCACCTTTGACGATGGCATTTCTTAAAAAAACTAATACTCTTTGCCAAAGGGACGTCGGTTGTTCGAAAGTCTGTATCTCTTTTGTTTTAAAAAATGATTGCATAATGTCGACAATATACATTCAAAATTGCTTTGTCAAGAAAAAAATTACCAACCCTTGATAAGGGCTAAAACACTTTTAACTCGAACATTTGAGGGCCGGTTTTTGGGCAATTTCTTGAAAACCCTTTATTATTAATGTTTCGAGTCATCAAGCAACAATTTTTAAATTTTTATTAAGATGCATTTTATAACAAAATTTTTGGTGAGCTATTCTGGCTAAAAGATTGGCGTTCAAGGTGAGGTGGACCCCAATGTCAAGACAGATTTTTGCTCAATTTAAGCGTCATGTTCAGATGAATTATCCGAACGAATGTACGCTAATTTTTAAATCCGATTTTTAACCTCCATTTTTTAATTTTCAATAGTTATTTGCTTGTAATTTTGATCGATTTTGATACTATGCCCTTGTCAGTTAGGAAGACAAGACTCTGCTGGGAAGCAACCTGAGCGCCGAAATTGGTGACGGAAGCATGTGGCAGTGTCTGGGATCATTCTTTTAAGTGGCTTTCCCAGAATTGAAATCGCTTTTTATTTGTTTTTTTAAATTGTTCAGACATCGTCCAAGCCTCCTTTAATTTTAAAGTTGGCTCAATATGCCATGGCCCGGAGAAAATTATAAAATGGGGTTTGCTAACCACTTACCCCATACCGGTATTTGGGAACCCAAACGATATGATATTGGCAATGCCATATCGTTTGT
>CAYWGN010000292.1:0-6019 GCA_964457495.1 uncultured Desulfobacula sp. | reverse complement strand
TTATAATGTTTCCGATTGCGGGAGATTTTGTTGTCTTGGTTTCTTTGATGCCTTCAGGTGTGCTGAGTTGTGTTTTGGGAAAGCATGATTCTATAAAAGAATTAACTGTTTCAAAACCACAAGCTTTTGCAAATTTTAACTGAGTAGATCTTCCAGCATTTTTCTTACCATTGACAATCATATAGATGTATTCAGCAGAACATCCATATTTGTAAGCTATTTCTCCCGCACCTTTATTCTTGGCGTGGTATTTTGCGGCATTTATAAATCTTTCATATTCTATGTCGTTATCAATCATAAGCCAATCCTAACCTATAGATTAATTAAAGCAATTAAAAAAAACTAACCTTTTTATAACTTTTTGGTTGACATATGCTAACCTATTAGTTAAAAAAAGTTATGAAGAAGCTTACCCAAACATTTATAGCGCAACAAATAGGCGTATCAAGTGCCTATATTAACTATTTAGTTAACTGCAAAAAAAGACCTAACTGGCAAACAGCAAAAAAACTTGCCGAAGTTACTAAAACAAACCCAATTCTTTGGCTGGAAGGAACCCCAACCCAAATAAAACAAGCCCTATCCCAATCAAATTCAGAAACAAAAGAGGTAGCCTAAATGTATTTCCATCTTGGCTACAATTATTTCAAAAATAATTTGAAACTGCACGCAAAAAGAATTTCCAAGGTTTTCCATGTTTGAATTGATCTTGGATAGAGCTTTGGCAAAGTGCGGCAGTTCAAAGGCATTAGCCATTGAAATAGGGAAATCCCCATCTGAAATCACAAAATTCAGGGCAGGTGAATCAGGTCTTAAAATAGAACATCTTGAAAAACTTATAAAGATATCGGGGTTGATCATTGCCCCGGCAGACAAAGAAGCCAAACTCAAAACAGCTTTGAAGATAATGAGCGAGTTGTTCATTGAGGAAGCTCAAAATAACCCATAACAAAAAGGAGAAGAATGTTCAGATAACCAGGCAGGCTATTAGTATACAAACACCCCCCAGGGCGTTGGGCTTTGGGGATATCATCTAAAAAGTGGGGGTTGGGAATCCTGGAAGATGTTTCAACCACCCACAAAGGAAAATAATGAAAAAGGTAATCACCAGAATTTTGGTATTTATTGCACTAATCGGGTTCTCAATGATCGGTCAGGACAGTGAAGATATCAAGGTTTTTTATTTTGTTAATATTTTAGGAATAGGCCTGTTTATAGGTGGAGTTGGTTTCTCTTGTCTTTTGAACAGGAAAAGGAGGGTAGGGGATGGATAAATTAACAATTAACAGAATTCGGTATAAAAATTTTAAGGGATTGGCTGATTACACCCTTGAACCGAATGGGAAAGATATATCGGTATTTGGTCAAAATGCGACTGGCAAGACAACTCTGATAGATGGAGTTTCATATCTGCTTTTCGGGAAAGACAGCTGTGGTAAGGCAGACTTTCAATTGAAACCGGTTGATAAGGAAGGCCAGGAGATTAACAATCTTGAAACAGAAGTTGAGTGTCTAATGGAATATAATAACAAACCCATTTCTTTAAAAAAAAGATTCCAGGAAAAATGGACAAAGAAACGAGGGGCGGCCAGGGCAGAGTTCACCGGCCACACAACGGATTACTGGATTGATGATGTACCGGTAAAAAAGAAGGACTATGACAGCAAGATTGCTCAAGTTATTGATATCAACGCCTTCAAACTTGTAACAAATCCCCAGGAGTTTAACACACTCCATTGGACAGGTCGCCGCCAGATTCTTCTTGAAATGTGCGGGGATGTTTCGGACCAGGATGTTATTGATTCAGATGCCAAACTCAAAACACTTTCTTCTATATTGGGTGACTGTTCCATTGACGACCACAAGAAAAAAATCCAAGCCAAAAAACGAGAGATTAATAAAGAGCTTGAGCAGATCCCCGTCCGGATCAGCGAGAACCAGGAGGTTGTTAAAAACGCTATCAGGCCTGATCAAAAAGAAAAATTCCAGCTGGAAAAGGTTTTGGAAGAAAAAAAAGAAAAACTCCGGTCTTTAAGATCCAATGAGGTGTTGAGCGCCAAAAAGGTCCGGCTGAATGAGGTTAATTCTGAAATCCTGGTAGCCAGGAACGAGGCAGACCAGAAACAGGCTGATCAGAAAAAACCTATCCTGCAGGCCATTGAAAAGCTGGAAGCCGAGCGCCGGGATTTAACAGGCAAGATTAAGGACAATGAGTTTAGTATCTCCCAGGATGAAAAGCGAAACAAGGTTTCTGAGGATGCAATTGTCAAGGTTCGGGAAGATTGGCACACAGAGAATGATAAACAGCCGTCAAATGATAATACCTGCCCGACATGTGGCCAGGACCTGCCGGAAGATATTGTTAAGGATACTATTGGAATGTTTAACCGCTTAAAATCTGATCGGCTGGCAAAGATCAGGGCCAAGGGTAAGGAAATGGCCGCTAATATTGAACAGCGGAATAAGGATATTGAGGCGGCCAAGGCTGAGATTGTCAAGCTGACTGATATGATTGCTGGTGTTGGTGAGTCTATCAAAAGGGAAAAAGTCGAATTTGGAAAAATTTATGTCGGCGTTGATGTTGATGACCTGGACAAACAAAAAGATGTGCTTGAGCAGGAAATTAATGCATTGCTCAACGGGTCCAGTGTGCAGGAAGAAAATACACAGCGTGAAATTTCAGAAGCTAAAGAGAAGCTTTATGAATTGAACCAGCTTGAAGCTGCTTGGAAGGCTGCCAAATCCTGTAGACTTAGAATTTCAGAGCTTGAGGCCCAGGAAAAAGAACTTGCCGCAGAATTTGAACGTCTGGAATCGGAAATATTTCTTATTGAAAAATTTATTATTAAAAAGGTGGAAATGTTGGAAGGGCAGATCAATTCAAGATTTAAGCTGGCCCGGTTTAAACTTTTTGAAACACAGATCAACGAAGGGATCAAAGAGTGTTGTGATGTGCTTTATAACGGAGTGCCTTACAACCATGGCCTGAACAGTGGAGCCAGGGTAAACGTCGGGTTGGATATCATTCAGACATTATCTGATTATTACGGGTTCCAGGCCCCTGTTTTTGTCGATAACAGAGAATCAATTAATGAACTGTTTCCTATTTCTTCTCAGGTGATCAGCCTGGTTGTATCCGATGACAAGTCACTAACCATATTAAAAACTGAAACCCAAAAGGCTTCATAAGGAGAAAACTATGGCAATAAATAATTTACCGGCAATTCAAAGAGAATTGGAGAATCCTGGGATCATCGCCCGGATAAATACGCGCTTGGGTGATAAAGCAGGGACCTTTATTACATCAGTTCTTGACCTTTGCGGAGAAGACCAGGCCCTTGCAGAATGTGATCCAAAAATGGTCATAAAAGAAGCGCTGAAAGCAGCCGGGCTTGATCTGCCTATCAATAAAAATCTTGGGTTTGCTTATGTAATCCCATACAAAAAGGTCCCCTCGTTTCAGATGGGTTGGAAAGGATACGTTCAGCTTGCTATCAGGACCGGTAAATACAGGCATCTTAATACAGGGATTGTGTATAAAGGTGAGGAAATGATTATTGACCGGATCAGGGGCACGCTTGAGATAGGTGGCAAAAGGACGGGTGATAATCCTATCGGATATTATTGCTACATGGAGCTTTTAAACGGATTCCAAAAAGCCATTGCCTGGTCAAAAGAAAAGGTAGAAGAACATGCCAAACGCTTTTCAAAAAGTTACAGCTATTACCTTGATAAAAAAAGAGGCCGAAAACCTGTTTGGGTAACTGATTTCGATGCTATGGCACTTAAAACAATGTTTCTTCAACTGGTTCCAAAATACGGGCCGATGACCATTGAAATGTCCCAGGCTATATCAGGGGATCGGTCAGATTTTAAAGGATTTGATAATCAGGTCTCAGAAGAGATCCAGGAGAACGCCAACGAAGAAATAATCGATATCCCGAAAGATGGGAATGTCGTGGATGCAGAGTTTGATGGAGACTCAGCCCTGACAGCTGCTGAAAAGGCTGAAATCGAGCAGGAAGAGGCCAATACTGCCATGGCAGAACCTGGATTTTAAAGGGACATTGAATGATTGACATCAAAACAATTGCCTCCGGGTCCACCGGGAATTGTTACCGGATATCTGATGGTGAAACCGTTATTATGATTGAAGCAGGTATCCGTTTCAGTGAGATCCGCGAGGCTTTTGATTTTAAACTTTCACAAGTGTCTGGATGTTTATGCAGCCACGAACATGGGGATCATTCCAAGGCCATAAAAGATGTCATGAAGGTAGGAATTGACTGTTATATGAGCCTTGGAACAGCCAGGGCATTAAAGCTATCCGGACACCGGTTAAAAACTGTGAGATCAAAGAAATTATTTACGGTTGGAACCTTTAAAATTATGCCGTTTAATACTCAACACGATTGTGCTGAACCATACGGTTATTTGCTGCAAAGTAAAAATGGCAAGAAACTCATATTCATTACTGATTCGTTCTATTGCAGATATTGTTTTTCAGGGGTTAATTATTACATGATTGAATGCAATTATTCCAAGGAAATTCTGGAAGAAAATATTAAATCCGGTATCGTCCCGGAAGCCATCAGGAACAGGATTGTAAAGAGTCATTTTGAGCTTGAAAACGTGAAAGAATTTTTCAGGGCAAATGACCTGTCAAAATGTGATGAAATCCACCTGATACACATGAGCGGAAATAATGCTGATCCCGAATTTTTCAAAATAGAAATACAAAAGCTGACGGGTAGACCGGTTTACATAGCATGAGGAGATCCCGGGCTAACCTGTAAGATTTAAGGTTCCATTGCATTAAAAACGATTTGAGTAGATCCGGTTAATAAAATTAATCTTTTTTGGGAGAAAATAGGCCTAAAAATGAACAAAGATTTTAGAGTGAGCGTAACACTTCCGACACATCCAAAGGCTTTAAAATTAATGAGAAAGCTTGGTGATAGGGCTTTCTATAATTTAATAAGGTTTTGGGCCTTTGTTTCTGCAAATAAGCCAAATGGTGTCCTTACCGGGTATGATGAGGACGATATTGAAATAGCATCGGATTGGATAGGAGAACCCGGGCAATTTGTAAAAACGCTTTTAGATCCCAAAATAAGATTTTTAGAAAAGATTGAAGATGGATTTTTAATTCATGATTGGCAGGAACATAATGGATATGCTTTCCATGCTCAAGAAAGGTCAGAAAAAGCCAAAAAAGCTGCAAGAGCTAAATGGGGGACAAACGATAATGAAACAACAGCAGAAATAAATAAAAAAACACGAGCCCAAAGATTATCTGACGCAAGAAAAAAAGGAAGGCATTCAAAAGTTGAGTGGGAAGAGATGGTTTCTTTTTTTAATGATACATGTGTTAGGTGCGGCGGTGACTCTAATCTTCATGGTGTTGTAAAAGATCATATGATCCCAATTTATCAGGATGGCAGTGATGGCATTGATAATTTGCAACCCTTATGTGCTCGTTGCAATTCAAGCAAAGGCCCTGAAAATAAAGACTTTCGAATTGATTGGTGTAAGAAAAATGGGTTAAAAATGCCTGCTAAATGGTTGTCGAACGTCTGCCGAACGCCTGCGAATGCCTGCTCAAATGCCTGCCCTTCTCCCTCTCCTACTCCTACTCCTACTCCTACTCCTGATAAATCTAGTTTGACAAATGTCAGCGGTGGCCCGCTGGCTGATAAAAAAAAATCAAATCATTTCCGGGAAAAAACAGGGAATTATTTCAAAGAGATTAAAGCCGTGTGTGAAAAAATAACAAATTTAAACCTTGATGGTTTTAATTCATATAAGTTTGTTCAAGCCCAGGTCAATAACAGGGGGCATCCAGGAGCTATCCTTGATGCCTTAAACGGAATACTTAAAGCCAAATTCCCCATTGAAAAACCATGGGGTTTTGTAAATTCGATCATGAGAAGAGAAAACGGAAATTTTAACGAGGCAGATGCAATCAAGATCCACCAGGTAATGAAAAATCTTAAACCAAACGAGCTCAGTAATTTTA
>CAYWGN010000291.1:0-6046 GCA_964457495.1 uncultured Desulfobacula sp. | reverse complement strand
TTGTTGTTTTCTGTTAACTACTGGCTTGTCTATGTGGCGGAGTTATATCTGACAAGCGGTCTTGTAGCAGTTCTGTTTTCTTCAATTGTATTTATGAATATTGCCAATGGATCTTTCTTTCTTGGCACTGCAGTAGAAAAGAAAATGATTGCCGGGGCTGTTTTGGGGATTATCGGGATCATCATGATTTTTATGCCTGAAATAAAGGCTTTTGATTTATCCGATAAAGGGGTGTTTGGGCTTTCTATCGGGTTTATAAGTGTTATTCTGGCCTCATTCGGTAATATTACCTCGGCCAGAAATACAAAAAATAATATTCCGATAATTCAGGCAAATGCATTTGGAATGGGATATGGGACTATCCTTATGGCAGTGATAGCCTTATTTTCAGGCAAAGAGTTTTCTTTCGTGGTTTCCATTCCTTATATCGGCTCTTTATTTTATCTGTCTGTTTTGGGATCCATCATTGCATTTGGAAGTTACCTGACCCTTATCGGTTCTATAGGGGCTAACAAAGCATCCTATGCCATTATGGTGGTTCCAGTGGTGGCATTGATTCTGTCTTCCTTTTTTGAAGGGTATTCCTGGAATTTTTCAGCAGTCCTGGGTATGTTTCTAGTTGTTGGTGGTAATTTCCTGGCCTTGACCAAATGGCGGTCGTCTTCTGCCTGAGCCCTTAATTTGTTGTATTACAGGTTGCATATCCCAATTAAGATGTGCTAATTAGCTTTGGTATGAAACAGTATTTAATAGATGGGTTGCGGCTGACGGATTATCAAAAATTAAAGGCTTATCTGGATAAATATCTGGAATCGTCTCCTTTGGATGGAATTTACTGGCTTGAATTGGACCCGGAATTGTTAACACCCATTCAAAAAAGCCATGAAGGCTGTCATCCCCATGTCTTAGCCTTGATATTGGAAGCAACTTATTTGTCTTGTGAATTTTTGGTAAGGATTAAAAAAAATATAAAATGTGATTGCATGGATTATGCAACAAGGGAGCAGCGTGACTGGATCATTGATCAGGCCGATGCAATTATTGAAAAACTTGGTATTTGTATTTAGTATAGTTATAGGAAATTTAAATGCTTAAAATTATTCCACTGGGCGGTCTTGGCGAAATAGGTCTCAATATGATGGTGATTGAATATGACGAGGTCATGTTTATCATTGATGCAGGACTTATGTTCCCTGAAGACTACATGCTGGGTGTGGATATTGTGATCCCGGCCATGGATTATATCAGGGAAAATCGTGACAAGATCCATGGCATTATCATTACCCATGCCCATGAGGACCATATCGGGGCGTTGCCATACCTTCTAAAGGAAATCAGGCTTCCTGTATATGGAACAGCCTTTACCCTTGGGATTGTCAGAAATAAGCTCATTGAGTTTGATCTAAATAAATTTGTTGATTTAAACCTTGTGAATCCAGGCGAAACCCTTTCGATAGAACCCTTTGAAATAGAATTTATCCGTGTCAGCCACTCTACGATTGACGGTGTCGGGCTTGCCATTCAAACCCCTGAAGGTGTAATTGTTCATACTGGTGATTTTAGAATCAGTCATAACGCAGACAAGATGAAGAACACTGATATTTCAAGTTTTGCAAGACTTGGAGAAAAAGGTGTTAAGGTTCTGATGTCGGATTCCACCAATGCTGAAGTCAGAGGGTATACAATGCCTGAGCAGGAAGTGGCAAAAAACCTTGAAAAACTTATTACTGCTGCCAATGGCAGGGTGATTGTTGCCTTGTTTGCCTCAAATGTATCCAGAGTACAACAGGTGATTGATATAGCCGTCCGCAGCCATCGTAAGGTAATTTTTAATGGCCGGAGTATGGAGCAAATTATTGCAGTGGCAACCGAACTTGGGCATATCCAATGCCCTTCCAATACCATATTGGATGTAAAACAGATTGGCAAATACAGGGATGATGAAGTTGTCATTATTACAACGGGCAGCCAGGGGGAGCCAATGTCAGCCCTGGTAAGAATGGCTTCTGGCACACACAAGCATATTAAGATTAAAAAGGGCGACAATGTGATTCTGTCTTCCAAAGATATTCCGGGAAATGAAAAAGCCATTGCCAGCATTATCAACAAGCTGTATCGCAGAGGGGCAGAGGTGGTGTATGCAAAAATTGCTAATATCCATACATCTGGCCATGCCCATCAGGAAGAGCTTAAAATGATGCTGAATTTGATCAAACCCGAATATCTTATCCCTATTCATGGGGAATACCGGCATTTGGTGGTTCATGCAAGACTATCCGAAAAACAGGGTATGCCAATGGAAAATGTCATTGTGGCTGAGGATGGTGATATTATTGTTTTTAATAAGGATGGTGGCAGGATAGAGGGCCACGCACATACAGGTAGAATTCTTGTTGATGGTAAAGGGATCGGTGATGTAGGAAGAAGCGTTTTAAAGGAGAGACGGGAGCTTTCTGAAGGCGGGCTTGTTGTTGTCACCATGGTCATTGATGAGGAAACAGGCCATGTCCTTTACGGTCCGGAATTGATTTCAAAGGGGTTTATTTTTGATTCTGTCACAGGACATCTGGTTGATGATGCCCAGTGCGTTATCCTTGAAATTGTAGAAGAGATAGAACCCGGAACTGAAGCACGGATAGAAGTGATCAGAAAAAAAATGCAAAAAGCGCTGAAACAATATTTTGCCTTTACCATAAACCGCAAACCCTTAATTGTACCAGTTATTATTGAAGTATGAAAAAAGAACTCTATGGTATACTACTTTTTTTTTCCATTGTATTAACTTCGGTCAGTTTTTTTTCCTATAATGTCTCAGATCCCTGTGTAGGGAATAATTTTTTCATCATTCCAGATAATATCCACAACGCTTTCGGGCTGTTAGGAGCCCATTTTGCCGGTTTTTTTATTTTCCTGTTCGGGCTGGGGGCGTTTTGGATTCCGCTTGTCTTAGGTTTTTGCAGCGTATGGCTATTAAAGGGAAGATCTGTAAAAATAATCCTGCTGACCCTTTTGGGGGGTTTTTTCTTAATGATTTGTACGGGCGGCCTATTGTTTCTTTTTAAAGACGACTACCCGGTTTTGGGTACAACCATCTCTTCGGGTGGTATTATTGGTAATACCTTTACCTCATTTTTGTTAAAATACGCCAATATCACCGGCTGTATTATTGTCCTGTTATTTTTCCTGATCACGGGTTTTATTCTTGCCACAGGGATATCTATTATTTCTCTGGGGCTATTTTTAAGACAGAAAACCATTGAACTTTTAACAATCATTAGAGATGATTTTCAGGAGTTTATTATTTTTTTTCAAGAAAAGTATAAAAATTGGAAAAAAAAAAGAGACCAGGCTGAAAAAGAAATTGATATTACCCCTGTCTTTATTAAAAAAGATATTCTTATTAAAATTCCGGAAAAGACTCTGGAAAGAGAGTTTCTGCAAGAGCCGGAAGACATTTTTGAGCCGACAATAGTGGAATTGGAAGAAGACGATTCAGAGTTTAAACCAGATGTGGAATTTAGCGATATCCGGGAAAAATTTGAATTTAATCTCCCATTGATTTCATTCTTGGATGAGAAAAAAAAGGTTGAAAAAAATATTGATACAGAGATGTTGAAAGAGAAAAGTAGAATTCTGGAAAGTAAGCTTAATGATTTTAATGTATTTGGCGAGGTTGTTGAAATTCTTCCAGGTCCTGTCATCACAACTTTTGAATACAGGCCGGCATCTGGAATAAAAATCTCTAAAATAGCAGGCCTGTCTGATGATTTGGCTCTTGCATTAAGTGCTATAAGCATTCGGATTGTAGCACCCATCCCAGGCCGGGATGTAGTTGGAATTGAGATCCCAAATGAAGAAAGGGAAATCGTTAATTTAAGAGAATTGATGGCATCAAAAGAGTTTGTACAGTCTTCATCCATGCTGACCCTGGGACTGGGAAAAGACCTTATGGGAAGGCCAGTGGTGACAAAAATGGATTCCATGCCCCATCTTCTCATCGCCGGTGCCACAGGAACAGGTAAGAGTGTCGGGTTAAATGCAATGATTATCAGCCTTTTGTACAAAGGCACTCCAGATGATATTAAAATGATCATGATTGATCCCAAACGCATTGAGCTTTCTGTGTATAATGATATTCCCCATTTGATTTCTCCTGTGGTTACAGATATGAAAAAGGCAACCAATGCCCTTTTCTGGGCAGTCAGGGAGATGGAACGGCGGTATGAACTGCTGGAACAGACAGGGTTTAGAAATATTGTTCAGTATAACAATATGGTGAAGTCACAGAGTAAGAAAAAGATTGAAGATCCAGATGAGGTCGATAAAGAGCAGTTTAAAAAACTTCCCTATATTGTTGTCATTGTGGATGAACTGGCAGATCTTATGATGGTGGCCTCAAAAGACGTGGAATTTGCATTGACCAGGCTTGCCCAGATGGCAAGGGCAGCAGGAATTCATCTGATTATTGCCACCCAGAGACCATCTGTTGATGTGCTCACAGGAAGTATTAAAGCCAATTTCCCCACCCGGATTTCATTTCAGGTATCTTCCAAGGTTGATGCCAGAACCATTTTTGACGGCGGTGGACCTGAGAGCCTCCTGGGAAACGGGGATATGTTGTTCTGTCCTCCTGGGACAGGCAAACTTGTCAGGATTCAGTGTGCCTATATTTCTGAACGAGAGATCGCCAGTGTGACTAAATTTTTAAGAGAGCAGAGATCCCCGGATTATATTGAAGATATTACAATAAGTGATAGCGATGATGATGCTCAAGCCTTTGATGAGTCTGACTATGATGAAAAATATGATGAGGCAGTAGCCCTGGTGACCAAAACCAGACAGGCATCTATCTCTTTTGTACAGCGACGTCTTCGCATCGGCTATAACCGTGCCGCACGGCTGGTTGAAATAATGGAATATGAGGGGATTGTCGGTCCCCAGATCGGTTCTAAACCCAGAGAAATACTTGTCAGAAGTTATGATGAAGATTGATTTTGATGTATGGAATAGCATCAAGGGCTTTATGGATGGCGATGAAGCCCAAAGGCTTTACAGTATTGCCCTTAAAGCAGCAGTGAACGGACCAGTCCTTGAAATTGGAAGTTATTGCGGTAAGTCCGCCTATATTATCGGATCTGCATGCAAAACAAAAGATTCCATTCTCTTTTCCATTGATCACCATAAGGGATCAGAGGAACAGCAGCTTGATGAAGAGTATTTTGACCCGGATTTGTTTGACCCTAAATTATCAAGAGTGAATACCTTCCCATTTTTTCAGGAAACCATCATCCAGACATCCCTTGAAAATACAGTGGTGCCAATTGTTGCAGCTTCAGGCATTGCCGGGAAAATGTGGAAAACACCCATTTCAATGCTGTTTATAGATGGGGGGCATTCCTTTGAGGCAGCCCACCAAGATTTTCTGACTTGGGCCAACCATATTATACCCAGCGGGTTTCTGGTGATTCATGATATTTTCAAGGACCCTGAAAAAGGGGGGCAGGCTCCCTGGCAGGTATATGAAATTGCCATTAAATCAGGGGATTATGAAGAACTTGAAATGACAAAAACCCTGGGAGTCTTGAAAAGAAAATAAGGACTAAAAGGTTATGAAAGAATCTGTTCTTGAAATAATAAAAGTATATTATCTTGAGGAGTTACCTTTTAACAAGGTACTGGGCATTGATATTGATTCTCTTGATTATGAAACCGGCCAGGCTGTCACAAGTTTTAACATGACAAAAGATTTGATCGGAAATTCAACGGCCGGCGTCCTGCATGGAGGGGTGACAGCGTCTGTTATTGATTTAACGGGTGGGCTTTCTGCCCTTATCTCCTGTGCAAAATCTCATGAAGGTAAAGCCCTTGATTTTATCGAAAAAAAACTGACATCCTCCGCCACCATTGACATGCGCGTAGATTACTTAAGACCGGGCCAGGGCAACTCATTTAAATGCAAAAGCCGGATCATCCGGGCAGGCTCCAGGATTGTTGTTGCCAAAATAGATCTGTATAATGAAAAACAAACCCGGATTGCCACAGGTAC
>CAYWGN010000290.1:0-6053 GCA_964457495.1 uncultured Desulfobacula sp. | reverse complement strand
AAAAGCCGCTCTCTGAATGCAGAGTGGCCTTACTGACAACGACAGATCTTGAAAAGCTGCCCCTCAAGTTCTTGAACTCTGCAAAGCCGATGGGGTTGATGCTGTAATTCTACCCGCCCTTTGACCTGTCTGTCATCAGACCGTGAGTCTGGTAGCCAGGCATCGTGAAGAAAATAAGATTCCCACGGTTGTTGTGGGTTCTGCTCGAGATATTGTTGAGGAATGTGGCGTGGCCCGTTTCCTTTTTTCAGATTTTCCTTTGGGCAACCCGTTTGGCAAGCCCTGGGATAAAGAGATGCAGCGATCAATAATGGACATGGCCCTTTCCCTGCTGCAATATGCATGGCAAGGACGAACAACGGTTCAAACCCCTTTTACCTGGTCTGAAGATGAAACGTGGCGAAAGACGTTCATGCATGTTTCAAAGGATCAGCTTGAAGCATATAAAAAATTGGGAGATGCCCGCCGGGATGAACAGGCAAAGGTCAAAAAAACTTATTGAAATTTTTGTGGGAACCCTCACCAAGATAGTAATTACTCTATTAATTTGATTTTTTCTTTCGCGTATCCCTGACCAGATAAGAATTTCCCGGGCCACGCTTGAGTTCAAACAAATCAATCGCCTTAAAAAGGCTACTTAAATTTTTGTACCCGTAATTTCTGCAGTCAAAAGAGGTTTTATTGGATATGTGTGAACCCACTGGACCGAGAGCCGCCCAACCACTATCCTCCTCCGTGGACTCAATTGCCTGGCGCAATAAATTTATAAGTTTGGTATCAGATTTAAGATTTTTCAATTTTTTTTGTGCTGTACCATTCAGTTCTGGCTCCTGATCTAAAAATAAAAATTTAGAACATGCATTCACAAACGGTGAAGGAGCCTTACGCTCACCAAATCCCAGAACAACCTTACCTTCAGCGAGGGCTCTTGTAACCATGGGTGTGAAATCACAGTCAGATGATACGAAACACATTACGTCGATATTTTTGGTATACATAACATCCATTGCATCAATAACAAGAGCAATATCCGAGGCATTTTTCCCCTTTGTAAGGTCATATTGTTGTATAGGCTGAATCGCATATTCGTGCAGGAGTTCTTCCCAGGGTTTTAAAGATGGGTTTTTCCAATTCCCATATGCCTTTCTTATTGTTACAACGCCATATTTTGCAACCTCGCTCAGAACGTCTTCAAACTTACCTGCAGGTGCATTATCTGCATCTATAAACAATGCTATTTTTTGTTTTAATTCATCCATGTCGCTTGGCACCTCGTTGTGTAATTGAACGTTAGACTAAAATAGAGATAATCATTCCAGATCAAAAAATGCAACAGTAAACTATTACATTGCTTAAATTGATCATTAACAAACTGACTCAGCTCCATACAAGGGCAAAAATCCAAAAACGCCAGGCAAACAAATCCTCTGAAATATATCCTTCTTTGTACCAGGCAGTTACCGGAAAAGGCATTTTAACAGATCACATTTAATCTTGGATCTTTTCCTGTAAGGTGATTTGCGGCAATGTTTGATATATCTGTCGCATCTACTTGAAAACCTTTTTGAGCAAGGAGTATACTCTCCAAGTGTATTAATATTGATGGTCTCGTAAAAAGTCGAAAATGGCAAAATTGCTATTAATAATTTCAGTGGGTTACAGCTGAAAAAATGCCAAAATCTGACTTTTTACAGGTTCATCAATATTTGATCATGAATGTTTCAAAATTTGATAGCATTTCAATCTCTTCCACCAGGACATTTTCAACCCTTGCAGCCGCTGGTCCTTTATTGCACCACTCCACCATCTGGGTGACGGATGGCCTATCTCCTTCAAATATGGCTTCTACTGAACCATTGGGCAGGTTTTTAACATATCCTTTGATGCCAAATTGATCGGCAGTGTTTTTTGTTTCAACACGGTAAAAAACCCCCTGGACTCTACCATTGATGATACTCTTGATTTGAATTTTATTCACCATTGGAAATCCCCCTTATAATTTGTCTTGCTTACCAAAAAATTTAAGAAGTAATCCTTATTTTTTTGGATTTTATATGATTATCAAAAAAATGAGGAGGATTCAAGGAACAGGAATGAAAGATTGGAGCATATTGCAATAATGAAATTTTCAATGTAGACTTTGTCCTTCTGAGTCACCCTGAATTATAAGGAAACAGAAAGATGATAGAGGTAAAAAGAAAGTATTATTGACAGAGGTTGCAGCCCTGGTTTAGACAGGTGATGCAGTTCAGATGCATATTTTTGCATAGCCCAAGGGAGTACATACTCATACCGCAGGATTGGCAGACCATGGGATCCATCTGTTTTGTCACAGGGTTGTACATCATGGAAACATTGATCTTTTGATGGCCTGAAACCAGGGTGGCAAATACTTTGACACAAGGGGTCGTCACGGCCAGGATTGCAACAGGGACAAAGCTGACCCTGATGCTGTACTTGTTCAGCAGATCCTTTTTTTTGGCTGCAAGCTCATCCGGAATCATGGCAATCTTTTCTTTTCTGTCCTGAATGAGTTTATCTGAAATCCCGGTCCTTGAAAGACTTTCCTTCATCTCTTTTTCCAGGTCATTATAGTATTGGTCAAGACTTGCGGAATCTCTTTTAAACCTTCGGTTCATGCTCTTCACAAATTCAAAAAGTTCTTGTTCAACAACATCCGGACCATAGAAACCGACCCATTCATGGATACGCCGGATTTCTTCTTTTGAATATCCCTGGATATTTTTTGTCAGGTATTGTTTTTCTGCATTGATCATCATTCCGGACATTCCAGGAGCCAGGGCTCCCGTGTCAAGATTAAAAGAAAAATCCAGAAGTCCTTGTTTTTGTTCATCACTCTGGGCAAGAAATCTACAGGTCAGGAGAATATATCTTGTTATCATCTCTGCTGTGCCTGTAACCTTTATTTTGCTTTTATAAAACTCAAACTGGTCCCTGATCAGGTTGGTAAATCCTTGAGTCTTGATGTAATGAAACTTCAAGTCAGCCTGAAGAAAAGGCGGCTTTGAGCCTGCCATGGATACAATCCTGTCAAGGAGGGGACTTTGAAATTGTATGGAATAACATTTTTGTCCTCCAAAATTTTCTATACTTTGGGCATCCTTTGCCATTGAAATATATTCTTCCACATCCAGGGCATCAGAAAGACTCTTTGGCAAAAGGGCATCGACAACCTCGTTCCCGAATTCCAGAACAGCACCTTTTTCCTTTAAAAACCGGACGGAAAACTGTGTAAGATCCAGATCTTTTCCTGTAATAGAGCTGTTAGAGTTCATAGGTGTCCCCAAATAATTTATCATCAAGCTCACGGGTTTTCTGATACCCTGTTTTAGCCCTTTTCAATCTTGTTCCCAGGTCTGTAAAGGATTTTTTCCGATCCTGTTCCGATGAAGATTTCACCCAGAGGTCCAGGACAATGTCTCCAAACTCCTTTTCCCCCACGATCCTGCCCAGAATCATGTCTATTTCACCGATTACCATCTCAAACATATTGATCTTACGATCTAGGACATCAAGGATATAATCCTCAATGGAACCTACCGCACAGAAATTGAAAATCCGAACTTCTTTTTCCTGGCCAATCCTGTGAATGCGGCCGATTCTCTGTTCTATCTTCATGGGATTCCACGGCAGGTCATAATTAATCATCCTTGAACAAAACTGCAGGTTTCGACCCTCACCACCGATTTCTGTTGTGACTAAGACCTGGGTTTTATTTTTAAACGCCTCAATGTTTTCATCTTTTTTCTGATTGTTCATTGCTCCATTAAAAAGGGAAAAAGAGATATTGTTCCACTCCAGAAATTCTGCAATATGCTCAATGGTCCCCTTATATTTGACAAAAACAATGACCTTTTCACGGGTGGCTTTGATAACCTTCATAAGAGCCATGTTCTTGGGCGTATCCAGAATGGTCCGGCACAAATTCTTTACCGCCCTGAGTTCTTTCTCATGTTCCAGAAGGTAATCTTCTTTTTCAAGCATTCTGTTCAGGGTCAACTCCACAGCCTTTGGTGAAGATCCTGCCTGGGCCAGCAGGGTTTTCACAATCATTTTTGCCCTGCCCTGCTTTTTTTCGTTAAGGGACATGATCAAAGTTTCCAGTCTCTCATAAAATGCCTTTTCAGCCTTTGTGGGCTCAATGCGGATGGTCTCGGCAAACCTTGGCGGAATATGAATACCAGCCAATGCCCTTGTGTTGCGGATCATAACCTGGCCAAGCAGGTCTTTCAGCAATGCCCGGTTTCTGGGGTCAGTGGGATCTCCCCGGGTCATGAATTTTTCCCTGAATGACGTGGCAGTTGCAAGCTGACCAGGCTTAAGTAAGGTAATGAGGTTATAAAGCTCCATAAGGTTGTTTTCTACAGGGGTTGCCGTTAAAAGAAGGATAAACCTTTTTTTCAGGGAATTGACAAGCTTCCAGTTCAGGGTGGTGCGATTCTTTAAATGGTGAGCTTCATCAACAATGATCATGTCATATTCCCGGGCCGTGATAAAATCAAAATTCTTTTTTGATTTGGCATGGTTAATGGATGCAATGACAAAAGGCTTGTTCCAGAATGTTTTAGGAGCTGATTTAAACCCTGGATCATCTGTTGAGGAAATATCCATGTTGAACTTTGATTTTATCTCCTCCTTCCACTGGCTGACAAGGGGAGTAGGGGTCAAAATAAGGCATGTCTTTACCATGCCTCTTTTGATATATTCCGTCAGTATAATCAAGGCCTCAATGGTCTTACCAAGGCCTACTTCATCAGATAAAAGCGCCCTGCCCCTGAACTGCTTCAATACTTTTTTTGCTGTCTCCTCCTGATACCAGAAGGATTGCACTTCTGTAAGGGAAGACAAACAAATAAGGGTTTCAAAGGATTCAGCAAAGCGAATTTCATGGCTCAGCAAAGCAAGTTCATACCTTTCAGGGCTTGCAGGCTCAATATCTGATAAGGCCTTTAAAAAAGGCTCTTCCTCTATTTTAAACGTTATGGGGACATTGGGAACTTTTAGGGACTGGGGTGGTATGGATCGGGTTTTAGATTTTTCTTTCCTGATTTGATCATTTTTGGTTTGATCATTTTTATAAATTTTCTGTTCCTGTTTCTTCTTTGGCAGACCAGGCCGGGGCAAAATGGTATTCTGCTTTTCCTTATCTTCCTTCGCTAAAATCAGCAACTGACAATATTCTTTTATATCTTCAATTTTTTTCTTTAGTTTTCTTTTGTCTTCGATTTTAAGCCTGGAGAAATTTTCAAGCACAGCATCAACCTTTTCACTGCATTCTTTATATCTTTCCTGGTTAAAAAGGATGAAAACCCTGTTAACTTTCATCTCATCGGTTATCTTTCCGATTCGTTCCAGGCCAGCCATGGCATCCAGCTCCAGGGAAGCGTTCCCCGTGCTTGAACCCATTTTCCCCATGAATCTGAAAATGTCTTCCTCATTGGGCAGGGCTTTAGCTGCTCTATTAAGAAATTTAAGAGCCTGATCCAGATTCCCGACACCAAAAAAATAGCAGGCCTCTTCATAATCAAACCAGCCCTTTTCTCTGGCTGTCTGCTGGGATTTGGATGTTTTGACCTGTTTCTGTTTGGCCTTGCGTTTCTGCTTTTTCCTATCTGTTTTAGATTTTGCCAAAATTGAAACCTTTTACGCTATTTTATTATTCTCATTTTGCCTTTCATTAAAGAATATTATTTATATTAAGTCCAGATCAATTACCAGATTTTTTAAAGAAAACGGCCAAGTTAATCACATCCTGAATGGGATGAAGAATTAACCCACATCGATGATAACGATAGTTTTATGCCGCTGAACCGGCTGGCAGAATGTGCTGAAAACGGTAGAATCGGTTCAGCCTCACCAAGATTTTATGGGGTTATGACCGATTACAGCCAGGGTAAAACATCAAAGAAATCTTCCGGATAATGCAAGTTAGTCTTGAGTTTCCGGTTTGAAAAAAAAATAAAAATGCCTGTCAAATAAAAGCAGGGCCATTTCTGACCCTGCTCTTTCATTAATATATTATTTGTAGATTA
>CAYWGN010000289.1:0-6058 GCA_964457495.1 uncultured Desulfobacula sp. | reverse complement strand
TACTGATCGTTGGGGATGGGAATGGACTTCCGCTGTTGAAGCGAAAAAATAATAAATTGAAAAACGTGAAAAGATGCATCGTAGGTCACTTCTTTCTAATATTGTATTCATATGGAATATATTAGAATAGAATATATTAAAAGAGAGATTTAAAGACGTAATAGAAGATATTTTCGATCAAGATCTGATTTCCATGGAATTTTAATTCAAATGTGGCAAGGACTATAGGGGCGACTGTAATGAAAAACATTTTGGTTGTTGGAGGGGCTGGCTATATCGGTTCTCATATGTGCAAATATCTTGTAAATAATGGCTATAATCCTATAGTTTTTGACAATCTTGTTTGCGGTCATCGACAGGCAGTGAAATTTGGGCCGTTCATAGAAGGTTCAATTGGCGATTCAAGATTGATAAGGCATGTGTTTTCAGACTATGAAATTGAAGCTGTAATGCACTTTGCCGCCTTTTGCTACGTTGGTGAATCTGTCGTAGAACCTGGCAAATATTACCGAAATAATGTTGCCGAAACCCTTAACCTGCTTGAAGCTATGGTTGAAAAGAATGTCAACAATTTTATATTCTCCTCTTCATGTGCTACATATGGAGAACCTGTTGAAATTCCCATAACGGAACAGTCCCCTCAAAATCCGATTAATCCATATGGTAAAACGAAGCATATGGTTGAGCAAATCTTGGACGATTTCAAGGACGCCTATGGATTAGAATCTGTCTGTTTACGCTATTTTAATGCGGCAGGTGCAGACCCTGATGGTGAATTAGGTGAAAACCACGAACCGGAAACTCATCTTATCCCTCTTGTCCTTCAAACAGCTCTTGGCTACAGGGCTGCAATAAATATTTTTGGAGATGATTATTTTACCAGAGACGGTACTTGTATCAGAGATTATATTCATGTTAATGATCTTGCCCAGGCTCATTTCCTGGCTCTGGAAAAACTTTTGGATGGCCAGCCTGGCGCTAAGTATAATCTTGGGAACGGTAATGGTTATTCCGTTAAAGAAGTGATCAAGGTCGCCAGTAATGTCACAGAGAAGCCAATTCCGTCAAAGATTTTGGGAAGACGACCAGGTGACCCGGCAATCCTTATCGGTTCGAGTGAAAAGGCTGTCAAGGAACTTGGTTGGAAACCACAGTTTCCTAATCTTGACACAATAGTTGAAACTGCTTGGAAATGGGGTAAAGACCACCCCTTCAATATCAACAACTCAAACTAAAGTTGCACTGTTTTCATATTGGGTCGGTTTAGCATTGGATAAATTATTTTTAATGATGCTGGCAGCAAATATTTAAAACTCTAAACTCAGAAATGGACTGTATCAAAAATGAAGATCCCCTCCTGTAACAATAGCAAATCATTAGTTAGCATACTAATACCGACTTATAATCGTTCAAAGTTTTTAAGTGAATGTTTGGATAGTGTTTTATCACAAGATTATAAGAATTTAGAAATAGTGATAAGAGATGATTGTTCTCAGGATGATACTGCAAGTATAGTGGAGAAATATAAGAGCTTTTTTAATATTGGATTAAACTTCAAATACATAAGAAATGTCACTAATATAGGATATATGCAAAATATGCGTGACGGGTTAATTAACGATTGCACGGGCAAATATGCTATGGTGCTCAACGATGACGATTTTCTCGGTACTGATAAAATCGTCAGCAGTTTTGTAACAACATTAGAATCTTCTATAAGTATTTCATTCGTATATTCAAACGTAAATGTTTATCGTGAAAAAAGTCAAAAAATATCTCCGCAGGAAATAATTCGAGAGAATAGCAGTCGAAAAATATCCTTTGATCACAGTATAGTAGATGGTAATGAATATTTTTCAAACTTGTGGACTAAGTTTTCTCCAGTATGTTGGGCGGCACTTATTTTTAGGCGGCAGCTCGCTATAGAAAGGAATTGGGGAAAAAGTGATTGTAGAGACCAAGGCATAGCTCATCTACTATCTGTAAATCAGCGGGTTGCTATTTACCATGATAAATTTGCCTATTATCGAGTCCATGATTCCACAGATATAGGTATAGGCAACGTGGTAAAAAGATGTACGCCTGAAATGGCTATTGCAAGTCATAAGAGTATAGAAGTCTGGATTGATTGTGCAGAAAAAATGTCTGACATGTCACAGTTTTCTCTGTTCATATGGCGCTTGAAAACTGTAATTCTCAAGGATAATGGACCTATAAGATGGCTTTATGATCAAAATGAATCTAAGTTACAGCAATTCCTTGTGTTGGTTAAGAAACACAACTGCTTACATTACATTGTTTTGAAATACCTCAGCCCACAGATGATCGCATACGACTACCACAAAGCGAGCAACTGCGAAAACACATTTGTCCGATTTTTGCTGAAAGTAATGATTGGGATAAGATGGGCAACGTCGGGGCTGATCATCCAAACCGACAGAATTTTACATGATCCGGAATATAGACATAGATTCCGCATCGATAAAATCTTTTATGACCCAGAATACCGCTTCCGATTCAGAGGCTATATCTCACGGCGGATATTCGGAAGAAGTGGATCATCACATGAATAAAGAGATGAACATGATAATCCTTGTTTTGAATTTAGGACTTAAGAGTGTGCGATGTATTGCTTTTTTCTTTGCAGGTAAAGTTCTTGGCCAGTCTTCGCAGTCAGTTCATACCCTTAAGGGCAATGAAATAGTATAATATTCAGAAGGAGTCATAGAAACAGAAAGATGACAACAGAGAGCTTTGCGAGATTAACCCACACCTCCGGTTTTTTAATTATGGAAAAAATTTTTCAGATTCAGGACTCGAAAGAGCCAATTTTAATCAAATTAAACCCATTTTAAGGAATATTCGGCTAATATTCAGCCAAATGTTGCCTCAAACTGAGGCCTTCGCCCGGTTTTTGATCACCGGGCGCAATTATCCATCTACACCGGGAGAATTTCCAATATTTTGGCCCCCTTTTTCAAATTAAATGCAAATTGTCGAAACATGATGTCAATGGTATTTTTAAGCATAGTTGGAAATCGTGCTTTATTTCCTTTGTCGTGCAGATGGCTGATACCAAAGTATTGTTCCACAATATACCGATATTTTGAAATGGCTTTATTTCGTTTAATTTCAAAGTCAGTTAACTTTGCATTGACATTATCCTTACGCATTATACCGTCCTGGATATTATTTAAAGCAAGAAATTCTCGATTTGAAGCACCTGCATATCCTTTATCGGCATAGGCTATTTTGATTTTACCAGCATGCATACTATAAACCACAGCATAGGGAAGATACTTGGAATCATTATGAGAGGAAGGGCTCAAGGTTGTCGAAAGAATGAAGCCGTTTTCAGTATCAACAGATGTATGTTCTTTAAAACCATAATGAGGTTTGTTATTTTTAATTGTCCAGTCAGATTCAAAATCACGGGAAAACTTCTTAAGATTGCTGTTTTTATCCAATCGGCTTTCCGGGGTATCAAGATGAGCCTTAAGTTTTTTTATCTGTTTTTTAGAAATGGGTTTGCTTGCAGATTTAACCAACCTGGCATCCACTGCAACTCCCTTATTAATGGAGATTCCATGCTGATGAAATTGTTTGAGAACTTCGCTATTAACCTTGATCATAACCTCTTTGGAAAGATTTTTTCTAAACCGGGAAAAAGTACTATGATCAGGAGAAGGATAATCCATGGGCAGCTTAAGGAAGTCCCTGAAAGAAAGCCGATCACAGATCAGGTTTTCAAGTTCCGGGTCAGATTTAATCTGGACCAGTTTTGCAACAGAAGACATTTAAACAAAAGCAAAGGAGAATAGGCTCTTTCTCCCTCCTTGGATTTACCGATTTGATAATATTCCATGAGAGATTTTTCAACAGGTTTCCAGTCAATGGTCTTGTTCACTTTGCGTAAGAATTGCATGGAACGATTTTGGTCTGAATTTTTATTGATAGCGATGTCAGCAAAGGAAAAGATTTGTTCAATTGTTTTATAAGCCATGATGTCTCCTGATTGGTTTTTGTTGAGACAATAATAGCATAAATACTCTATAAATTCAATAAGATAAATCGATTTTTAGAAAAAATATGACAAAATTTGTTAAAAGATTAGAGTGTGCGACTCAACCGAATATTTGAATTGGGACGGTTGTGCAAAGCTCTTACAGATGGATAACTGAACGCTGGGGGTGATTTTTGTTTGTGGATGCTGAAATAATGAAGGAGGATGTAAGATGAAAAGCTCAATACTGGGCGATGAAGTAGTTTATTGCAAGGCTAACGACCCTTTAGCGCACAGTACCCGATTAAAAGATTTGATAAGCGGATATGCAAGACTGGAAGTTGATCCGAAAGGGGTCAGCTCTTTTCTTTCATTCAGGTATCCAATTGGAAAACTTACCATGTTTAAAGATTACAAGAAAATTCCATGTGGGCATGAGTTAAAAGGCGATTGCATTGAAAAATACTGGTATCCAGGATTTCCTGAGATAAGAATTGACTTTGAAGAAGCAGTTAACCAAGTTGAAGCATTGCTAATCCAGTCGCTAATCCCGCTGGTTGAAGGAAAGAAGATTGCAATACCTCTAAGTGGTGGCCTGGATAGTTCCCTACTTGTTGCTATGGTGAGGAAAGTTTTCGGTAACAAACCGATTTATACATACAGTGCTGGGTTCTATGGCGATGATGAATTTGAATATTCGAGACTTGTTGCTAAGGAATTTCGGACCGTCCATAAAGAAAAAGTGTTGTATAAGGAAGATTACGTTGGTGAAAACTCTCTTTTGCAACCATTAATCACTCATAAATGCGAACCACTCCATCCTAATGAAATTGCTTTGGCTGTAATTGAACGGTTGGCACAAAGAGATGGCTGTGAGATTGCAATCTGTGGGGAAGGGGCAGATGATATTTTTGGAGGATATGGACAGAATTTTAGAATGTATATGAATCATTGCAGTGAGCAGCCCTTCTTTGATTTCTTTTTGGATAATTACAGGTATTTCACTCTGGATGAAAGAAGGCAAATCGTAAAAGATGAATACCTGGTAGATGATTTTGGGTTATTGATGTCGGTGATTGAGGAAAATGAGTTGCCTGCCGACTTGTGCAATTTGGCTTTATACTTTACACAGAAAATTCATACTGTTGGCCTGATTACCCGTGGAGCAAATGCCATGCGATTTAATTGTCTGGAAACAGGTTTTCCTTATATTGAAAAAAGGCTTGTGGATTTTGTAAATTCCTTGCCTTTTGATTATAAGATCAGGTGGAAATCAGAAGATGACGAAGTAATTGCAAAGAACAAACATTTCCGAGATATAAGCGAAAGACATGATATACCAAAATATATCTTGAAAAAGCTCGCGGAAAAGTATCTGCCGAATAAGGTTATTTACAGACCTAAGTATGGTTTTCCTGTCCCATTTGAAAAATGGTTTAAGGATCTGAATGAATGGCCAATGGATAAGCAAATTTTCAAAACAGATAATTTGAGTCCTTTTAATGGATGGAAGAAATTTATGTTGATAAATCTTGACACGTTCGTGAAGGTTTTTGCTAAGCATAAAAAATGATTTGCACTATTGATTCAATAAGAATGGATACTATTAAAGGGTGTTAAAACCGTTCAATTTGTAATCGGATTATAAATATCCGCCATTTTTTGAAATCATATTTTTCAAAGTTTTTCTTCTCGAATTGTCAGTATGTAGCCGAATTTTGTTTTTAGCCTTTTGAAATTCTCATCTCAGAGTGGCTCATTATATAATTCTGGTAATATTAAAGGGTGTTGAAATCGGCAGCTAAAGTTAACAATAAAATATAATAAATTCAATTATTTATCTTGCAAAAACCTCTGTTTTAGTGTATGCTTTTTTAAGCAATAACACAAAAAAAACCGACAAAAAACAGAGGCCTTATGCACATAAAAAATATCAGAAAAATAGTTAACAAGCAACTGAAAACTAAGCATCCACACTGGAAAAGTATGTCAAGAAAAACCAAAAAAGCGTTAGCCCAGGAAGTAATGGACGAAGTGATTAAAAACTATGATTAT
>CAYWGN010000288.1:0-6069 GCA_964457495.1 uncultured Desulfobacula sp. | reverse complement strand
TGTTGTCCGCACCTGCAAAGAAATTTATGGCAAGGGAGATGATTTTGCCATGAAATAAATAAAGAAAAATTCACCATCTTTGACTGCTTTGATGGTTCGCTCATTGAATACTTTAAAAATGCCACGGATTTTAATGTAAACCTTGGACAGGAAACTATTTCCCTTTCAGAAATTATTCAGCGGATTCATGACAATCGAGATCAAGCATACAACATCAACCGGCTGATCAAGCGGTTACGTCGTATTGAAAAAAATATGGGGGCTAAGGCGCGGGAACTATTTGCCAAGTTCATTCCCGACGGTGATATGAAGGCCTATGTGGATACGCTGAAAGAAAATATTAAAAATAATTTTACACAGACCATGAAATTGCTGCGGGATAAAGACTTTCAAGACCTTTTAGAAAACTATCCCCGGCCTAAAAAAGTATTTTTCAAAGGCTATGATATTGTAGATACGGTTGAAGATGAGTTGATGTTCCGAAAAGGCGGGGATTATCAGAAACCTGGCGACTATCTCAAACTTTTTGAAGAATTTGTAAAACACAACCCTGAGCAGATAGACGCCATTGAAATCCTCTTATCAAAACCTAAGAATTGGAATACCAGCGCCCTGGATGATTTAAGGGATAAACTGCGCAAAAATGACTTTTCGGAAAAAGACTTGCAAAAAGGGTATGAACTGGTATTTAAAAAACCGCTTGCAGATATTATCTCCATGATAAAACATGCCTCTGATACATGAACTAAACGAAGCCCTGGCAGCTTAATATAATAGCGGATACAAAGGAAAAACAATGTCGGATGTTGTCAACAAACTCTGGGGGTTCTGCCACACCCTGCGCCATGATGGTATTGATTATGGTGATTATATCGAGCAGCTCACCTATCTGCTGTTTTTGAAAATGGCCAATGAAAGGGGTATTGACCTTTCAAAAATGGAATATGAAGAAAACAAGAAAAAGGTTGAAATCGATTGTTCCTGGCAGCCGTTTACAGAAACGTCCGGCACCGATCTCATTGATGCCTTTGCACAGATCATGCGGGCCTTAAGCCGACAGTCGGGTTTGCTAGGCGATATCTTCACCCAGGCCATGCCCCGGTTTACCAACCCGGTCAATCTGAAAAAAGTCATTAATATGATTGATGAAGAGGACTGGTCTGCCATGGAGGTTGATGTCAAAGGGGCTGCCTTTGAAGGACTTCTGGAAAAATCAGCAGCAGAAGGGAAAAAAGGAGCCGGACAATACTTTACCCCCCGTGTGCTTATCAATACCATTGTCAATGCCATGCAGCCCGACCCCCGTTCTGCCAAAGAATATAAAATCTGTGACCCTGCCTGCGGGACTTCCGGGTTTTTAATGATGGCCTATGAATGGTTGATGGCTGAAACCAAAGGCGCTTTGGACCGAAAAGATGTCCTGCGGATCAAGAAAAACACCTACTTTGGCCAGGAACTGGTGCCCCGCCCCCGCAGGCTTGCCTTGATGAACCTGTTCCTGCATGGACTTGTCCCCCAGATTTATCTGGGGGACAGTATCTATGAACCCGAACGCGGCGAGCGGTATGACTGTATCCTGACCAATCCGCCCTTTGGCACCAAAGGGGCCAACCAGGCACCGGTGCGGGATGATTTTACAGTGAGTACCAGCAATAAACAGCTTAACTTTATCCAGCATGTGGTGACTATCCTGAAACCCGGCGGGCGGGCCGCCATGGTGTTACCGGACAATGTGCTGTTTTCCGATCAGGCAGGGGATGTGTTCAAATATTTGATGGAAGACTGCAATATGCATACGCTGTTGCGCCTGCCCAATGGAACTTTTACCCCCTACAGCCAGGGAGTAAAAGCCAATGTGATTTTTTTCCAGAAGGGACTTCAGACCGAAAACTGCTGGATATATGACTGCCGTACCAATATCCCGGGGGTCACCAAGAAAGACCGGCCTTTGACAGCCGATATGTTTACCGGGTTTGAAGAGTGCTACGGCAAAGATCCCAACGGCCAGTCCAAAAGAAAAGACCGGGGAGAAGAGGGGCGGTTCCGCAAGTTCAGCTTATCTGCCATAAAAGAGCGTCAGTATAATCTTGATATCGCCTGGCTCAAAGATGCCAATCTTGAAGACCCCAATTCACTTCCCGAACCACAGGTCCTGGCCGGCGATGCCATTACCGAACTCAATGCCTGTGTGGATGAATTGCAGGCGATACTGGATCTGCTTGAGGCGGAGGAAGCGGAATGAATGATCTGATCGGGAAAGACAAAGAATATTTTACCTTTATTCAAGAAATAAAAAAGCAAGTACAAAACGCCCAGATAAAAGCGGCTGTTTCTGTAAATCAAGAACTCCTTCAATTGTATTGGCGTCTGGGTCAACAAATAGTTGAAAAACAAAAACAAACATCCTGGGGAGATGGGTTCCTCCCCCGGATGAGTAAGGATTTACGGGAAGAATTTCCTGAGGTGAAAGGTTTTTCTCTTCGTAATTTGAAGTATATCCGGCAATGGTATTTATTCTGGTTTGCAACATCTTCAATTGGGCAACAAGCTGTTGCCCAAATTCCATGGGGCCACAACCTCGTTATTTTAAACAAGACGAAAAGCTATGAAGAAGCCCTGTTTTATGTTCAGAAAACGATCCAGAATAACTGGTCCCGATCTGTACTGACCCATCAGATGGAAGGCGATCTGTTTAATCGAGAAGGGAAAGCCATTACCAACTTTGAGACAACTCTGCCTCGTCCACAATCTGACCTGGCAATTCAAACCATTAAGGACCCGTACAATTTTGATTTTCTCACTATCAGAGAAAAACATGATGAAAAAGAGCTTGAACATGCACTTGTGGAGCAGGTCACAAAATTTCTTCTGGAACTGGGGGCTGGTTTTTCGTTTATCGCCAGGCAGCATAAACTGACCATTGGCGGGGATGATTTTTACATCGATCTCTTGTTTTATCATGTCCGTCTGCATTGCTATGTGGTGGTCGAGCTTAAGACCGTAAAATTTAAACCTGAATTTGCCGGGAAGCTCAATTTTTATGTTTCAGCAGTTGATGGTGTTTTGAAAACCGAAAGGGATAATCCAACGGTTGGTATTCTTATCTGTAAATCAAAAAACAAGACGGTGGTGGAGTACGCCCTTAAAGATGTGCATAAACCTATTGGCGTGAGTGAATATATCATTACCCAAAACCTGCCGGATGAGTTTAAATCGGCTCTGCCGAGTATTGATGAGATTGAAGCTGAGTTGGGGGGTGGGGAATGAGAGAGACGCTTCCGAAGGGTTGGATTATTTCTTCACTTGGGAACGTATCCACCCACCCTCAATATGGATGGACTTGTCGCTCAAATAAAAAGGGTGCAATAAAATTATTAAGGACAACAGATGTTTCGAACGGGAAAATTAATTGGGAGCAAGTACCTTTTTGCGAAAAAGAGCCCGATAACGTTGATAAATATATCTTGAAAGTTAATGATATTTTGGTTTCACGTGCTGGTTCTGTTGGTATCAGTTATAGAATTTCAAAAGATGACTTGGCGTACAAAACAGTATTTGCGTCTTATTTGATACGCTTTTGTCCTTATAACCCAGCATCTTTTGTGGCGTACTATTTTAAATCTCACCAATATTGGCAGTTTATTAGCGATACACAGCTTGGAATTGCAGTGCCAAATGTAAATGCTACTAAATTATCAAAACTTCCAATTCCCCTCCCACCCCTCAATGAACAAAAACGTATTGTCGCCAAGCTGGATGCCATCATTCCCCGCATTGATTTGCTGAAAGCACGGCTTGACAAGATTCCTGCCCTGATCAAACGCTTCCGCCAGTCAGTGCTCACTGCTGCGGTCACCGGGAAGCTGACCGAGACATGGCGGGAAGAGCATCCTGAGGTGGAGAGTGCGGATTTGTTGTTGGAGAAGATAAAAAACGAGCGAAAATCATTAAAAAGAAAACACAAAACTGGTTATTCATTCAAAACCGATTTTCATATTGATGAAAGATATATTTCTCTAACTATTCCTAATAGTTGGGAAAAAACCAATATCGATTTAGTCTCCCTTTATATTGTTGATTGCCCGCATTCAACTCCCAAATGGGCAGATAGTGGTCATATTTGCCTTCGCACCACTAATTTTCTATCAAACAAGCTAAACCTTAGTGAAGTTAGATATGTTTCAAAGGACACTTACAAGAAGCGAATCGAAAGATTAAAGCCTGAAAAGGGGGATGTCCTTTATAGCCGAGAGGGTGGAATCTTAGGTATTGCTTGTATTTTAAATTCTGATGAAGATGTGTGTCTTGGTCAAAGAATGATGATGTTTAGAACAAGTAAAAATATTATAACTGAGTATTTTTCATTTTATTTGAATTCTCCGATCTTCCTACAGCATGTTAAAAATTTAATTGGTGGAAGTGCTGCGCCACATATAAACATAAGAGATATTAAAAAATACCCTTTCCCCCTCCCACCCCTCGAAGAACAAAAAGAAATCGTCCGCCAGGTAGACAAATTCTTCACCCTTGCCGATAAACTGGAAGTCCATTACCAGAAAGCCAAAACCCGAATCGACAAACTCTCCCAATCCGTCCTTGCCAAAGCTTTCCGGGGGGAACTTACGCCCCAGGACCCCAATGATGAACCCGCGGAAAAATTGTTGGAGCGGATTATGGCAGAGAAGGCAAAAATGGAAAGCGCTTTGAAGGGAAGCAAGAAAAAGGGGGGAGGTCAAAAAGCAAAAGCCGGGAGCAGGGAATTAGATGAAAAAGTGGTCAGTTCCATTTTGGAACTAACCACTCAGCATGGCGCAATAACTGCTTGAGGGTAAAAAATGAAAAAGATAAAAGATCTGCCCAAAAAGGAACGGCCCCGGGAAAAGCTCTTGGAAAAAGGTGCCAGAACCCTTTCAGACCAGGAATTGCTGGCCGTTATTCTGGGGCGCGGAACACAAAAAGATGATGTATTGTCTCTGTCAAAAAAAATTGTAAAACTCATCGACAGCATTGGTTTGGATTTTCAGGCAAAAGACATCATTGAAATCGACGGCATCGGGGAAGCCAAAGCAACATCCATTTGTGCGGCATTTGAATTTGTCAGAAGGCGAATTAAACCGGAAGGGCTGAAAATAAAATTCCCGGCAGATATACTGCCGCTCATCCAGCACTATGGAGACAGAAAACAGGAACATTTTATCTGCGTTTCAATAAACGGTGCAAACGAAGTAATGACTGTCCGGGTGGTGACTATTGGGCTTATCAATAAAAGCCATGTTCATCCCAGGGAAGTTTTTGCCGATGTCATAGCGGAAAGAGCTTCTGCCGTAATTGTGGCCCATAACCATCCGAATGGGGAATTGAACCCCAGCAAAGAAGATATACAAATTACGAAAAGACTGAAAGAGGCTGCGGATATACTCGGTTTGAACCTTCTGGACCATATTATCTTTAATGCAAGGGGGTATTATTCTTTTGCTGAAGACGATGAGATATAGAGATATGATATCCAACTGAGTAAAAAGGAACGAGAAAGACCAAACTGGACGAAATAGCTTTAGTTTGTTCAAATTGCCATAGCATGCTTCATACTGGTGAAAGATTACTGTCTGTTGAAAACCTTAAACAAATACGCTACGGGAGAAAATGAAAGCTCCAATCTCATGCAGAGGATTTGATGTTACCCCAAAAACTGTTATCCAACTAACGGTGGGATTAGGCTAAACCCCTTTTTACCGCTAATCTTGCATCCGCCCCGAGGATCATTGTAAAATTTGATCCCGAACCCCGGGATTCTATGATGCTTATAACCGCAGATGTTCAGGGTTGAAACAGCAAGCTATGTTCCGCCGGAACCGCATTGTCCCTTAGATTTTTTATTTAATGCCCCAAGGCAGACGTCCGGCAATGTATACATTTAAACCATTAATGGATATCGTTAAATGATTAAACGAACTAGCAGGAATATGAAAACAAAAAATGTGTCACGTGACACAATTCAAAAAATTCGAGTAGAACAAATATCTCCAAATCCAAATCAAGCCAGGATCGATTTTGACAAAGCAGGCCTGG
>CAYWGN010000287.1:0-6090 GCA_964457495.1 uncultured Desulfobacula sp. | reverse complement strand
ATGAGAAGAAAAGAAAAAGAAATCACAAAGAAAGAAGAGATTGAAAAAATTTTAAGACAAAGCCATGTCTGCCGTCTGGCAATGGTGGATGGAGATAAGCCTTATCTTGTCCCGATGAATTTTGGGTATAGCAATGGATGCCTTTTTTTTCATTGTGCTAAAGAAGGGCGAAAGATTGACTTGATTAAAAAAAATCCCAATATCTGTTTTGAGCTTGATGAACTTATCCGGTTTAAAAAAGCGAATATGGCTTGTGACTGGGGACTTGAATTTAAAAGCGTGATCGGATCAGGCAAGGCCCAATTTCTGGAGGATTCAAAAGAAAAGAAAAACGCATTAAATATTATTATGTCACACTATTCAGACCGTTCATTTGAATATCCGGATGAGATGCTTGAAAAAACGCATGTTATAAAAGTTGTCATTGATGAAATAACGGGGAAACAATCTTAAGGAAAGAGTATGAGTGAAGGCATCGATAAAACTAATTTTCTGGATCTAAAATCCTGTGATCCTGAAATAGTAATTTCAAGAACGGGCTGCAGATATGATAAAATTAAAGCGCACTATTTTGTAAATATATGGGGAAACACCTATTGCGTGGATTTAAAAAAATATGAAGTAAGGACGCAAGGGGAAGGGGTTAAAACCTATCATGATTATCTGCATCTATTTATCTTGTATTATCTTTTAAAATCAAAAAACATATCTCCTTCAGGTGTCTGGGTATCAGAAAAAGATATCCCGGGAGGATCGGCTTTTTTCAGGGGGCCGCACACTATCCCCGTGGATCTTATTACAGGCCGGTTTGGAGAAAATATAGATTTTTTTAAAAAAGAATGTGAAAAATTAAAAGGAATCCCTCTGGACCTTGCAGATGCCGCTTTTCTATTTAACATTACACCCACCATTCCCGTGGCTGTATTATATTGGCAGGGGGATGAGGATTTCCCCAGTGAAGCAAGGCTGCTGTTTGACAGAACAATACAGCAGCACCTGCCTCTGGATATCATCTATGCTCTGGCCGTTGAGGTCTGCCATGCAATTGGATAAGATTATTTAAGCGCATCACATAAAGCACTTACCCTGTTTTGCACGTCTGCTTCTTTGAAACAAAAACGCATATCAATAAAATTGTTTCGAAATTTTATGATATCATCTTTAACAGCAGATCCTTTTTTAATGAGATCTGCCATTAAGCCTGCAAGGGTTTTAAAATCTTTTTCTGCCATGCCAAACCGCGTCATTTCAGACACTCCCATGCGAAGGGCCCCCGAGGCTGTAAAGCCTTCTTCAACAGGAGTGGCCTGGTAGTTGACAATGATATTGTTTTCTTCAAGTTGTCGGGCTATTTTTGCCCCTTTGCCATAACCCACATTCAAAATAACCTGATGGGTTTCAGTAAAAGAGATATCAGGGTCCCCTGCCACATCCAGGCCCTGTTCCTTTAATGCAGATGCAAAGGCCTTGGCGTTTGAAATAACGGCTTTCTGGTAAACGTCTTTAAAATGATTCATTTCATAGGCGGAAAATAAAAGCCCTGTCATGGTTCCTAAATGGTGGTTGCTGACACTGCCTGGAAATGTTCTTCTCTGGACGGCTTCCCATATGCCATATTCCATATCTTCTTTATTAAAATCAGATGCAATGACACCGCGCTGGGTACCAAAATAGGTTTTATGGGTGGACCCGGTTACGATATGGGCACCTTCTTTTAAGGGTTCCTGGAAATGTTGGCCATAAAGTCCCAGCACATGGGCCATGTCATACATTACAATGCAGGACGGGGCAAATTCATTTACAAGGGCTCGGATTTGTGCGACGGGCTCTTTATGGATAATCATACTTTTTCCAAGAATGGCAAGCTCGGGTTGATGCTCCTTTATGATGGCCTCGCAGGCGCGGATATCTATTTTATAGGGGTTGTTTTTTTCCACGGGGAAATTAATAACGGCTGGTTTTTCAGTTTTGGGATCTCTTGCCACAAAATCACGAAGCGCTCCCATGGGCTGTGCACTTAAGTGCCCGCCCTTGATAATATGGTTGTTCATGATTTTACGGATTCTTCTTTGCTCATTCTTCCTGTCCGCCCGGTTAAGAAAATCCACAAGCGCACTGAAAACGGCTGTATTAGCCATTTGGCCGGATATAACCCGTGATTCGATATTTCTGCACCCCAGAAAGGTTGAAAATTCCTTGTTTAATAGGTTTTCAATCTCCCGGATAAAATCCGTTCCCTGGTAATAAAAAACATCTTCTCCGGCAAAAGCCTTGATTTCTTTGTGCTCTGCATACCGGTTTACAGGGTCGCTGATGGATAAAAGCCTTGATATGTATGACTGGCTCATTTCCGATGGGATAAGGTTGATACACTCTTTCTGGCGCCAGGTATGATTGTTTAATGCCTTTGATACCAGCTGTCGGGCAAGTTTTGGATAGCTGTCCTCTTCCTTTGCCTCTTTGATGGAAATTAGTTGATCATGGGGAATGGAACGAACAAAGGGAGGCGCTTCCGAACTCATATGATAGGGAACTACAATACTGTCACAGCGTTTTTTCCTGATTTCTATTTCAAGTATTTCACCCTCAGAAATAGTGCTGTCGATTAATGCCATGGCAACAGCTCTTCTTTTCGGATCTTCCTTAAATTCAGAATTAAGCCCACTTCCTTCGGGCTCCTGAAAGGGAATCATGGTTCCCGATGAAATATATCCCACATGCCGGTCTTTTAAAAATACCCTGTATCCTTCCCTTGCAATTCCTTTCCCCGTAATGGCAAGGGGCATGCCCATCCTTGGTAATGCGGAAATGTTTTCAAATCTTTGGTCTGTAATATTCTTAAAGGCAAGGTATTGTTGATAAAGCGCATCCTTGCCAATAAAATTACCTTTGAGGGGGGAGAAGCTGACAGCGAATTTGGATAATTTTGATGCATACAAAGGGATTTCATTCCCGTCATGATCCATACCCAGTTCATGTCCATATAAAGGCAGACAAGCCTCCAGTCGCAAGGTGTCCCTTGCACCCAGCCCAATGGGCAGCGCCCCTTTTTCCATTAAAAGGTCCCAGATAAAAACAGCGTGTTTGTTTTCAATGAAGAGTTCAAATCCCAGGGGTTCTCCTGTGTATCCCGTTCGCGCAAGACAGGTCTCAACCCCTTTGATATCCACGATGCTTAAATTATTTCTGGCTGGTTCAGGCAGTATGCCTCCTGTAACAATCTGCTGTATAATGGATTTGGAAAGGGGACCCTGTAGTGAAATCATGGATACTTCAAAGGTTTTATCAACCATTTCAATATCCTGAAACAGAGGCAGATGTTTTTTAAAATGCGCCACATCCTTTTCCCGGTTTGATGCATTGACCACCAGCAGATATTCTTCCTGCTTAAACCGGTATAAATACGCATCATCAATTGCTCCCCCGGCTTCATTCTGGATCAATGTATACTGGCTTTCACCAACGGCCAGGGCCATGGCATTATTAGTCAGGACATGCTGCAAAAAAGGGATGGTGTCTTTTCCCGTAAAATAAAGCCTTCCCATGTGGGAAACATCAAAGATACCGGCTTTTCTGCGGGTTGCCATATGTTCATTGATGATACCGGCAGGATATTGTATGGGCATTTCCCAGCCTCCAAATTCGACTATTGTTGCATCAAGATCCTGGTGTTTATTAAAAAATACAGTTCTTAGAAGTTCGCTCATAAGGTTCTCTCTATATAAAATAATGGTTTAAGACAAAAAATATCAATGTTCTTTAAAAAAAAATCCTAATAAAAACAAAAGGGTCTGTCAATACGTATCGGATTTGTTTTGATAAAAACCAGCAAGGATTGAGATAAGGGCTGCAAAGGTGCAGAATCCTGATATCAGGCAGATTGGCAAAAGTCCGAAATTTGACCAGATGATGCCCCCTGAAAAAGCGCCGGCAACACGTCCGATTCCGGCAATGGCAAAAAATGCAGACATTGTGGATGCTCTGAGTTCCGGCACCAGTTCTGTTGATAAACTCATGGAAGTAACAATGGTGAATTCAAAGGTAAAAAAGACCAGGAAAAGTCCTGCCAGAACATAAGCCAGACCAATATTCAGAAGCGGTAAAAGAAAATAGGCGCAGGTGCAAAGAGATACTCCGATGATGATGGATTTTTTCAACCCGATCCTGTCAGAGAAAAATACTGTGCAGCCTTCCCCTAAAATTTCGGAAAGTCCTATTAAAATAGTTCCAAACCCAATAGCTGTCAGAGAAAGATTATAGGATTGTTCCAGCCAGGCCCCATAAATCACAAAAAGATTATCATTGGCAAGGGACATGAAAAACACAAAGGATAAAATTCCTAAGACTTTCCTGTTTTTTATAATGGTTTTCCAGTTTGACATCATCCGTGTTCTGTTTTCAGATGGCTTGTTTTTTCTTTTATCCGTTGGCATGATTCTCAATATGACGAAAAAGCAAATAAGAGAAAGTCCTCCAATGATGAGAAAAGGTGTCTGCCAGGAAAATCGTTCAACAATAATACCGGCCAGGGGGATGCCGACCAAAGTCGATCCTGCCCAGGAAAGTTCTGTGATCCCGATGATATGTCCTCTTTTTTCAAAGGGAACAAAATTTGCGATTACGGCCTGAAGACTGGGATCAAATATGCTTTTGGCAAGTCCTGCCAGAAAAAAGCAGATCACAAGTACTGAATAAATCGGGATTAAACCCACTGCAAAGGTGCCAATGGTCAACAGTCCCAAAGAGAACAACATTAAAATCCGATATCCATATTTGTCGGCAAAACTGGCCCCAACAGGCCCTAATAAGGATGTGGCCTGGTTGATGGCAATAATGGATGTGATGGCGGAAAGTTCTACATTCATGCCCCGGGCAAATTCAGGTGCAAAAGGATAAATCAGTCTTCGGGTAATATTAAACAGCAATTTGGTAAGGGTTGCGATGGTGATAAACCCTGCAAATTGTTTTGGATTGTTTGTCATGGAATTCTTGGAGAGCCTGGGCTTAAAGGACTGCAAGGAGTCTGAATTTATCAAATATCAATAAAAGACCGATTGCAATCAACAGGATACCTGAAATTTTATTGATCACCCCTATCAATTTTGTTGCCCGTTTCATGAAGTCAATAATGGAATTGATAAAATAAGACATGATCAGAAATGGAATGGCAAGACCGGCTGAGTAAACAGCCAGAAGTAAAACCCCTTTAAGAACCGTATCCTGGCTTCCTGCAACAATCAGAATTGACCCCAGCATGGGACCTATGCAGGGGCTCCATCCAGCACCAAAGGCCATGCCGATGACAAAGGTTCCCATCAAATGAAGGGGCCTTTTTTGTACATGGATTCTTTTTTCAAAATTAAATCCCTTGATGTTGATAATCCCTAAAAGGTGAAGCCCGAAAATAAGAATAATGCCGCCGCCTAGATATCTGACAACCCATGCGTATTGATTGGCAACCCCTCCCAGAAAAGAGGCTGAAGCTCCGAAAAGAATAAAGACAAAGGAAAAACCCGCTACGTAAAAAAGAGTGGACAGGATAACTTTTTGTCGGGTTTCTTTTTTATTTTCAGTCAGTTCATCAAGGGACAATCCCGTAATAAAAGAGAAATAGGCTGGTATCAAAGGCAGAATACAGGGAGAAAAAAAAGAAAGCAGGCCTGCTAAAAGAGCGGCCGGGTAGGTTATGGTTTCAGTAAACACTATATTATCCTTATATTTAAATTATAAATTTTACCCCAAATGCTCCAGCATCCGTTTTTCCATAGTAAGAATCGCTTCTTCATCATCCACAAGAAGGATCTGTTCAATTCCACCCTGGATTTGTGCTTTTGAATGGGTTACCTGTTTTTCAGAAAGAGTCTTTTCCACGGGTAGATACACATGAAACTCAGTTCCTTTTTCAGGCTCACTATATACCTGGATAGCGCCCTCCATAGCATTAACAATACCATGCACCACGGAGAGCCCCATACCAGTACCCTTGCCTATTGCTTTGGTGGTGAAAAACGGGTCAAAGATTTTATCTGTTAAGTTTTTATCCATGCCCACCCCTGTATCAGCCACTATCAGACAAGCATAAACTCCAGG
>CAYWGN010000286.1:0-6138 GCA_964457495.1 uncultured Desulfobacula sp. | reverse complement strand
GTAACTCAATAATATCAATTAAAGATTTGTTCAAAGGCAGGGTCAGAAAGGGCCCTGCTTTTAAAGTATTAAACACAGGTCTTTATAAGAGTGACTAATCTTGAGGCTGTGACCTGTAGACAATAATTTGTTTCTACTTTTTTACGTCCATGCCTGCCCATTTTTTGCCTGAGTTCCTTATCTTCAGAAAGCATAGTGAGAGCTTTCACCCACTCCTTTTCAGATTCAACCAGAAAACCATTTTTTCCATGATCAATAATTTTAATGTTTGCCCCAACAGCAGAAGCAACAACAGGCTTCCCACAGGCCATATACTGGATCAGCTTGTAACCGCATTTGCCGAGAGTCCATGGTTCATCAGGCAAAGGCATTATGCCCACATCAAAATTTCTTATGCAGCCGGCTTCTGTTTCTTCAGACCAGGGATAGTCTTTCATAGGAACATCTTTCATGTGCAGGGTACCGGCACCAATGGTTACAAGGCAGGCTTTATTATTTCTGCACAACTCCATTAATGCAGGCTTGACATGATATAAATACTGAGCTGTAGCAGGAGACCCGATCCATCCGATTGAAAATGTTTTATTTTGGTGCAAATTGTCAATGGAGTACCTGTCAAGGTCGATAACAGTAGGGATTCTCTCAACTCTTTTTGCCCCGGCCATTACAGCCCGTTTTGCAAGATAATCATTGCCCGCAATAACAAGTGCTGCTCCTTGCATGATCCGATCAATTTTTTGCCCCAGGATTTTTTTTAACAGATTATTTTCAAGCATGTCGTAACGATGGAAAACAGCATCGTCATAATCAACAATATATTTAATACCAACTGCAGCAAGAAATTCTTCCACCCATGAAGGAAGCCATGGGAAGAGTTCTTTTTCAATCCACAAAAAATCATATTTATGGCAATTCATCACTCTTAAAAGCCTAGAAAAATATCTGTGGATGATGTTTGTTTGTTTTTTTTTCCTGCCAGCGTAAAGATCTGCCAGATATGAATCATCCAGAAGTGGAGCCACATCTATCTCAAATCCACATTCTTTTAAAATCGGAAGATATTGGTATGACCTGAGCCTGCTACTGGCGCCCATTCTGCAATATCTACTGAGCAATAATATTTTCATTTCCTGCAAAAACCTTACACTTTTTTACTTTTGTCAGGTATTTTTTTCATAATATACTTTATTTCATAGCATGGAATAAGATAACAGAAAAATTCTTCATACAATTCTTTTAAATAAGTATTTAGATTAAAAAACAGCTGGAAGATTTTTTTAAATCCCCACCTGAAATAAAAAGGTCTTGGTGACTTGAATATCAATCTCACATTCTGAAGTTTAAAACTGATCGTTTTCTGATAATGTGGAATAGTCCTTGAAAAAATATCATCCTGTGAAAAATATGAAAAACTGTAGAGGCCAAAAGGATTCAAATGGGTATAATCAGAATAAAAATAAGGGTTTGAAAAATGAGGGACAACAACAACAAAAAGACCTCCATCAACAAGAACCCTTGCAACCTCCTGAACAAGTTTTCCCACATCATCGGCATGCTCAAAAAAATGGTAGGAATAGACAGCAGAAATTCTATTATCCGGTATTTTTTTTAATACTTCATAAACATCCCCCTGGATATCAACACTCTCGTATTCAAGCATATCGATCCCGATAGCATCTTTATGGCGTTTGCGATTTCCGCAGCCAAGTTCCAGGCTGATATCTTCTGGATTATTAATATTTTTTAGAATATTATTTTTATCTTTGATTTCCATTTGTTCTTCATTCCATTTGTTAGATTTGCCAGTCAACAAATCAGCTCTGACCGGAAAACCGCGGTTTCCATATTTTCAATACTTTTGCTTTGATAATTTCTCTTTCCCCTGGGTTCATAATATAAAACCAGACAAATGACAGATATAAAGGTAGAAAGAGACAGATAAAAAGACTTTTTTGGAACAGCCCAGACATTATTAATGCAAGGATATATGCTGCAGAGGTCAATACAATTACTACAAATATCCGGATGCTCTGTTTATTTTTTTCCCCCAGCATCTTTATGGCGATATAAAACATAATAGCTGAATCAACAGCAAGCCGTCCGGTCCAGGCAATAGAAGCACCTTTTATTCCATATTCATTTGTCAAAAGAAAAAGAACACCTATGTAAAACGGAATTTCAATAAGATGGATCTTCGCTGTTATATCAGGCCTGCCAGCCCCTTGTATCAATGCATAAGGAACCTGTCCAAGACAAAGAAACAAAACACCCAAAGAAAGGACTTGCATGATCATAGTGCTTTTTTCCGCAAATTCAGGACCAAGCCAGATATTCAGTCCTTCATAGGATAAAACAACAATTAATAATGAAAGGGGGAAAATTATAATAAACACATATTTTACACCTTTGGCAAAAAGTCTGGCTGCACTATTTTTGTCCTGGCCATAAACTAAAGAAAAGGCGGGAAAAAAGACAGCCATCATGGCACCTGACACAAGCGTCAATTTTGTTACAACCTCACTGGGTGTTGCGTAATACGCAACCGCAGCAACAGAAATGATCCCGCTGATAAAAAAGCGATCTATATAAATCATGATCGGACTTATTATATTTGTAATGGTCATCCACCCGCCAAATTTTACAAGGACACCTGCCATTTTGCTCTCAAACGCAATTCTTTTACCAAGGGAGGGAACAATGTGAAAGCAGAAAACAGCCTGAACAATGCACGCCAGCACCCGCCCGAAAAGTATCAGGGCAACAATATGAAAAAGATTGATAGTAAAAGGTAGAACCAGTACCGGTGCAAGAAAAGTAAAAATACCAAGGGGTATGCGAATAGTATTTGTCAGGTCAAACCGCTGGTGAGCATCCAGTATGCCCCTTAGAGCGATGCTGAGTACAATAATCGGTACAAATACTGCTATAAGATAAAAAGCATCCAGTGTTTCTTTTTGCAAATCCAACGGGATATTCAGCAATCCTTTCACAAGCCACGGCAGCAATACTGCAGTAAGCCCACCGACTACAAGGCCTATAAAACACATAATAGACAAACCAGTCCATATAAGTGAAGGGATCTCATCTTCTCGACCTGCACCGAGTTTTTCTGCAACCAGTTTTATTAATGCCCTGCTCAATCCAAGATCAAAAAGGCCAATATAACTGATCAAAACCCATACAAGGGTCAACACACCAAATCGTTCAGCCCCAAGACCCTTAATCAGTATGGGAATTGCTACAAGTGCAACAAGAAGAGGAGTTCCATAACCGATTAGATTCAGGATCGTATTACGTGCAAGTATCCGTCCCTGGATCAGATCTTTTGTGCTTTCTGGTTTTTTATCTGTCACTTTCCATAATTCTTTCTTTTTTCCGCCATGCGCACCCGGTTCTGTCAAGTTTTTCAATTTTGTGTTTTTTCTACAGAAAATTTGACTGTACATGTTCTTAATAAGGAAAACAAGATCCAGATTTCACCCCTGATCCACCATCAAGGTACCACCTGCTGCGTTGACTGCGGTCGTTCCTCCCTGCGGAGTATGATTTATACGCCTCACTCGTCACTCCTTGTCGCCTTGCATCTGGCACCTTGCTGATGGCCACAACCCATGCCCCAGCCGGCAAACGAAAATTTGATGGTGGATTTGGGTCACCCAGGATCATATTATTTTGCTCTTAATCGTATATGAGTCTTTACGGCTTTTGCCATACTCACCCAAATCCTTGAAAAAAGCGTGGTTGCATGGTAATTATGCTTTGATTCTGGTGAAACTTCGGTTATCAATATCATCTGTTGAATATATTAATGTATCAGGAATGGACAGATCACTATGGCCATAAACAGGAAAATTATTTTTTTTGTAACCGAGGACTGGTATTTTTTTTCCCATCGGCTCCATATTGCCAAGGCATTAAAAGAAGATGGATTTGAGGTTATCCTTCTTACGCGGGTTCATAAGCATAAGAAAATTATTGAAAATCAGGGGATCAGGGTGATTTCCATTGATCTTAAACGGGAAAGCCGAAATCTGTTTCAGGAGATAAAAACTATTTTTAAAGTTGCAGGGGTTTATAAAAAAGAAAAACCTCATCTGGTGCATCATGTGGCTGCAAAACCGATATTGTATGGATCTATTGCTGCCAAGGTTGTAAGTATCCCCCTGTATGTGAATGCTTTTGCAGGTCTTGGATTTGTCTTTCTGCAAAAAAGAGAGTTAAAATCAATTCTGGTTCGATGGATTTTTATTCTGGCATACCGATTTATTTTCCATTCAAAGGCAGCATATGCCATCTTTCAAAATCCTGAAGATAAATGCCTGTTTGAATCATTGAAGATAGTGAAGAAGAATAGATCGACTCTGATTCGAGGCTCTGGTGTCAATATATCGCACTACAGATTTTTTAAAGAACCTGAAGGCAGGGTAACCATTCTTCTGGGTGCGAGAATGCTTTGGGACAAGGGGATCGGTGAACTGATTCAAGCAGTGAAAATCCTTCAGGGGAAAAAAATAATCTTCCGAGTGCTCCTGGCCGGTATCCCTGATCCTGCCAATCCGAATTCAGTTGATGGACAGACACTTCAAAAATGGCATAACCAGGGGATTATTGAGTGGATCGGTTATCAGGAGGACATGGCCCAGGTATTGTCCCGGGTACATATTGCAACACTTCCTTCATACGGGGAAGGGGTTCCTAAATTTTTGATTGAAGCAGCCGCATGTGGACGTCCCATTGTCACAACAGATGTTCCAGGATGCAGAGAAATTGTTCACCATAATAAAAATGGCATACTTGTACCGGTCAGAAACTATTATGCTCTTGCCGATTCTTTATTAAAGCTGATAAAAGATTCTGAGCTCAGGGAAAAAATGGGAGCCTGTGGCAGAGCCATGGTCATCAAATCGTTTTCTGAGAAAATAGTGGCTGAGAAAACCATGGCCTTTTATAAAACAATATGGAATAAAAAAGTATGGAGATGATAGATATTTTTTATTATTTGACATGTCCAATATTATTGGGTGCAGGAGGGGGCTGGTTTGTTGCCCGATATGGTTTCAAGCTGGATATCATGGACATGGCCAATGCCAGAAGCTCCCATTTAGGAAGTGTCCCAAAAGGTGGCGGGATTGGGATACTGGTTACCTTTATATTTGTATCTGTTTTGCTTGGATTTTTAAACTCTTTCTGGATGCCGGCTGTTTTTCTTTCCCTGGCAAGCCTTTTGGGGGATCGAGTTGATTTGCCGGTCATTTTAAGACTTCTTATACAGATTGCCTGTGCCATATTTGTTCTGATTTATTTTTTTGCCCTGACAGGTTTCAGCCATTATTTTTTATTCCCTTTTATGGTTCTTTTTATTGTTGGTACGTCTAATATTTATAATTTTATGGATGGTATAAATGGTATTGCAGGGATTACTGCTGTTATTGCGTTTGGGCTGCTTGGTTTTTATGCCCATTGTATTGGTGCAGATGAAAGGTATATAGTTCTCTCTGTATCAATTGCCCTGTCATCCCTGGCTTTTTTATATTTTAATATTCCCGTGGCCCGGGTATTCATAGGGGATGTTGGAAGTGTGCTGCTGGGATTTGTCTTTGCTCTGGTTGTGATCTTTGTTGCTCAGGATATGACCGATTTTATATGCATGTCAGGATTTCTTTTTCTTTTTTACCTGGACGAACTCACAACCATGGCTATAAGATTGAAAAATGGGGAGTCATTGACAAAAGCTCACAGGAAACATTTTTATCAACTTTTGGCAAACGAAATGGAAAAGACCCACTGGAAGGTCTCTCTTGGATATGGTGTTTTTCAGTTGATGATTGGTCTTGCGGCTATTTTTTTACGATCATATGGTATTGTTTTTGTATTTTTGTTATATGCGGTTAGCAGTATAATTTTTATTGGTTTATCCAATACAATTCGGAAAAAGGTTTAAAGTTCAATGAAAATTAGAATATCCATAAATCTATACATCATTTTGGCAATAGATGTCATTCTTTTGTTGTTTTCTTTTTATGTGGCTCATTTGATTCGATTTGATTTTATGATTCCTGAATGGGCCATGGAGAAATTTTACAATATGCTGCCCTATGTCTTGTTGGCAAAAATATTTAGTTTTTATTTTTTTGATCT
>CAYWGN010000285.1:0-6182 GCA_964457495.1 uncultured Desulfobacula sp. | reverse complement strand
AGACATCAAGATATTTCGCATGAACCGCCTTGGCATCCCCCAGGACAGGATTGCAAAAAAAATGGGGGTAAATCAGGCATCAATCCATAACCATTTATTAAAAGTGGCAACATTGCCAAATCTAATAAATGGCGATTTTCGTGTGACCTTCAGGTTATCCCGGGGTTTCACAGTTGCCCAGGTGGCGCAAAAACACGGCTGGACTGATCCCTTGGTCTGGTCTTTTGCCCTGGAAGGCAAAAATGATCATGACCGATTTAAGGAACTTGGATGGGGATTCTGTACTTGGGATAACCTGAAGGTCACACGTAAGTGGGAATGGAATGATTGTGACAAAAGATTTGGGGATGACTGGTCGCCACCGCTGTTATTTTTCAACAAAGTGCCTCAACGTTTACGCCTGGTCCGGCACAAAATCCCTAAAAATGAACTAAAAACAGCTTTGGCTAAAAAGATGAAAACAAGTCGATCTTCAGTTAATAAGATTTCTATGCAAGAAGGGTTTCTATTTTACAGCAGTATTGACAAGTTCTCCTCTGCTTAGTAATCCTTATTCGAGTTCAGCTTCACAATTAATTTTTTCTTAAATATTAGCATTTTCATTTACCAGTTTTGTTGTTGCACCCCAGACAATAAGGGTTACTTTTTCCCACCATCCATGGATAAGAGAATTAATGGTATACATGAAAACCATTTTTTCAGCTGTTATAGGATTGTCATTAGTTGCAGGATTCCCTTCCTTTACGCGGTGATTTTTCAAGGTGATATCTATGATTTTAAGGGGATGTTGTCAATAGAAATTACAATCTATGAATAAATGACCTGGCAAGATTCTCACATCCTGAGATGTTGATTGAAAAAGCTGCGGTATTCATCTTCCCGGTGACTGACATAGAGGATTGTACATAGCTCTTCTTTGGCCACATCCTCCAGGAAATTAAGAACGGCTTTCCTGTTTGATTCATCCAGACCCTGGGTGGGTTCATCCAGAATGAGCAGCCTTGGTACTTTAATCAGGGCCCGGGCAATGAGTACCAGGCGCTGCTGGGCATACTCCAATTGTCTGAAAGGGGAGCAGGCTTCCCTTTCCATATTCAGGCGCCCAAGCCATGTCATAGCCTTTTGCTCTTGAAGATTACTATATGGGCGGTAGAGTCCGATGGAATCAAACAAGCCTGAAATAATACAGTGCAAGGTGGTTCCTGGTACATTATAGTTCCGGTGTAACTCAGAGCTTACAATACCCATGTGTTGCTTTAGATACCATATGGATTCCCCGGTTCCTCTCTGGATACCAAATATTTTCAGATCATTTTGGTAACAGGCTGGATGATCCCCTGTAATAACCTGAAGCAGTGTGGATTTTCCGCATCCGTTGGGGCCTGTGACCAGGGTATGATCTCCCTGGTTTATTGAAAGGGATAAATCCTGGAATATTGTAGCCCCCTCATAACCTGCAAATCCCTTATTCAGTCGGACCAATTGGGTTTGCTCTTTATGCTCAGAGTTCTTTTTCAGGTCTATTCCCCGGCTTTTATATAAATCCTGGATCGAAGCCTGAAAATCAGGAGATTGTGTATGTATTTTTTGTTCAAGAATTTCCATTATTTCTTGCCTTCCCCCCTGATGTGCCAGTCGGCCATGTGACATCACCCCGACATGGGTACACCAGGAAGGTATATCCCCTGTGTTGTTCACAAAAATGATAAGCTGTGTCTTTTGCTGATGCAGATGAAAAAGAGCCTTGTTCATTTCCTGGCAGCTTTTGGGATCAAGTCCATCATAGGGGGACTGTATGACAAGGCAGGATAAGCCTTTTGAGATTTGAGACAGGATCATGAGTTTTCTGGATTGACCCGTGCTGAGCTGGCGATAACCTTTATCAAGGGAAGCTGTCATACCAAATGCCTCAATCAGGCCTGCATATTTTTCAAGGTCCTCTAAAAAAGTCATGGTCTGCGTGCCAGGATCAATCTTATTCAGGTAATCGGTATCGTTTTTTTTTAGTTCTGACTCATAGAGTTCCTGCTGTTTTTTAAAAGAAACAATCCCAATATTGTCCGGCAAATCAAGTTGATCTGCCCTGGCATCTTCTTCAGCCTCTCCAGATATGAGTCGGAAGAATTCTTCCAGACCGGAATTATTGGACCCCCAGATAAACCATACGTCCCGGGCATGGGCATCAAATCTTTTGATCCAAATTTCATTGAGTATTGCATTTCGTATTTTCATGGAAGGTATCTAACAGTTTTTCACAGTCTAGGCAATCTATGAAAAGCTATCACAAAGTCACAACATAAATTATTTTTAAAAGTACCAGTTGAATTTAATATCTCTTTACACAAATTTGAAATATTGGTACTGGTTTATATATCAATATTTTTAATCGCTTAAGGCCTGATACCCCTAAAATTTACATCGTATCCAAGTCTGCACTATTAATTGTTAGACGAGATATGCCATGCGAGAAAACAGAATAGATAAAAAAAATGGGCTTTACATCCTGGCTGCAGTCTTATTGACTATGCCGTTTTATTTGAATGATTTTACAAGCATTTATATCAAAAACTGGCGTTGGTGGTTGTTTATAGATTATGTCGGAGTGAAGTTTTTTCCCTTTCTAATCGCGTTTTGGTTGATCTACAGCAAGAAAATGAGGGCCTCGGAGTTCGGCCTGAAAATGCAATCAATGCTGTCATTCTTGGTAATATTTTTGATTTTGGCGCTTGTTGGTACAACAATTGATCAAAATGGGTATCAGTTAATAGCGGAACTGCCCGGCTACCCTCCGCTTGGAGGCATGCCAGCAATCACGAGCCCTGTCTGGAATTGGGTAGACCTTACGTTAGGGCTATTAATGGTAGGGATATGTGAAGAACTCGTTTTCCGCGGTTTCATGCACACATTCATCGGCAGATACACAGAAAATTTGTATATTTTAGTCCTGATCTCTTCCGTTGCATTCGGTCTCATCCACTGGAGCCTCGGCCTGCACGCTGTAATTGTCACTTCAATTATCGGCGCAATTTTCATGATTGCATTTGTGAGAACAAGATCCCTGCCAGCAATCATGTTGGCACATTTTATAATCAACTTTATCGACTTTGCCGGAGTTATTCCCAAAACAATATTCAAATTCACTTAATGGAGGAAATAAGGACCCCCCACATTCTTTTAAAACTCTATTATTTTTCCGACATGATTGAAAAAAAAGCGGTCCTTGAAATGCTGCATAAAGGCCATGGATGCAGGCATTCCCGTGCAATGGGACACACCGATATGCTCCACTTTGAATTCTTCGATTTTTGCAATGGTTTGCTCGAGTTGATCAGGATTGGCACGAAAAAGATGGGTCCCGCCTATGACAGCATGGATTCTTTCTTCTCCTGTAATCTTCCGGGCATACAGAAGGGTGTTGATCATCCCGTGATGGGCACATCCCAGGACCACGACCAGTCCTTTTGATGTTTTAATCACAAGTGCCTGGTCGTCTGGAACAGTGTCTGGTTTATAGTCTTCCCCGGTTTTGATAAATAAATTTTTATCAATGGATTCAAAAGAGGTCTTCATGGGCACCTCTCCGGTAACAACAATCTGGTCATTGATCCAGACAGGTTCCCGGCTCATTGTAAATGAGGCACCAAGATGTTCCAGTTCCTCTTTTGCATAAGGGATGCCAATAAAATGCATCTGACGACCAGTTGGTTCAGACCGGGCAGCATATTTGGATGCCCAGGCTTCAGGGTGCAAAATGACCTGTCGTTTCGAGTCCATTGTCTGAAGAATATGACGAAGCCCGCCCGTGTGGTCTTTATGGCCGTGGCTGAGGACGATACTGGTAATCTGGTTCAGGTTTATGTTATTTTGAACGGCATTGCGCACCACGGAATCCGTTCCCCCCGTATCCAGCAGGACAGTCTCATTTTTGCATTCCACAAGGATACTTAATCCCCATTCAGCAAGATAGCCTAATGAACCGGCGAGGTTATCACATAGAGTTGTCAAACGTACTTCCATATTTATTATCCTTTCATCATTAAAGAGGGTAGAAAAGTGACGATCTGCGGAAAAGCAATCAATACTGCCAGGGTTAAAAAATCCATGCATAGAAACGGTATAATCCCCCTGAAGATGGTCTGGGAAGGGATATCCGGTGCCACGCTGTTGACCACATACACATTGAGGCCAACAGGCGGGGTTATCAAGCAGATTTCACCCATTTTAACAACAATAACGCCAAACCAGATGGGATCATATCCCAGGGCAACCACTGGTGGAAAAACAATGGGCAGTGCCAGGAGCATCATGCCGATCAGATCAAGGAACATGCCCAGGAATACAAACAGCCCAAGTATCCCGCCCAAGATAAAGATCCGGGGAACGGGCAATGCCACTACCATCTCATGGTGTCTGAGGCTGAAGAAGTCTGGGGATTGCAGACAAACAACAGTCCCATGCAAAAAACCGCTAATACAGATAAAAATACACTTTTTCTTATCATTTTCCATTTCGCCATAACTGCCTCCTTTGGTTTGTTATCATGATGCCATTAAAATTCTTTTGCCCCTACATAATGGTAGCGGCCTGAATTTATAGTTAATTTTCAGTGACTTGCAAGTCATGTGCCAGGAATAGGAATAAAATAAAAGGCGGATTATTAGCGGTATAATTTTAATATGTTACATTATGCTTTGATATTTTGGATAGTTGAAAAATAAAAAAAATAGTCGCAATTACGCGATCATCCAGAGCGGTTTTGTTCTTATCTATTTTTTTGTTGACCGAATACGGAATATTCATCCCTATTTAAAGGACACAGCCCCATCATTCCAAATCATAACGGCATCAAGAATAATGTGTAGAGAAAATGCATTTGTCGAAAATGGCAGTGTTGCCATCTTCGACAAATGATAAAGAATTGATTTCAGCCTTCAAACACTTCAGAAATAAGCGATGCTGATTTGACAAAGGTTTCCAGCTCTTTTGGCTTGATATATTTTCCACGTCGATAAATCAGTATCCATTGATCCATAGTCTCTACATGCCATCCTGGTGTTCGGACAAAAAAATCAAGAACCCGTTGTGTTAAAATTTCATCCAGGTTTTTTGGGTTTTCATTGCAAAATACATCGTATTGTTTTGAAAATTTTCGGTGAGAGGAAAAATCAACCTTTCTGTACTTGAGCTGCCAGCCGGTTAATTTTTGAGTTAACAGCCGCATGGCTGCAACCGTAAACCGTTCCCTTTCTTTGCTATCAAGAATAAAAGCCGGCCACCTGTCTGCCCCTTTCTCAAATATTGCAACAGTCTGACATACATCCTGGTCCCGGGGGATATAGTATTCATAATCAAAGATCCAGAAAGGGGGACGGCTGGATTTGATGACATTTTCCATCATACCGGGAGGGTGGATGCAAAACAGCCGAAGGGGAGCAAATTTTTCCTTTGGTTTTTCAGAAATATCGCCTTCAAAGGTAAACCCAAGGCGAGCGGCATTCTTTGCCAACCCCTCGGTTCTCCTTTTTTTTCGGGGCAGATACCATAAGTAAATGTAGACGAAAACCACTAAAACACTTGCAATGATAAATACTAGAAAAAAATAATTCATCCCTGATCTCCTCACATTGTTGACCCAGGCTGTTGGTTGAAAATAGCAAAAGAAAAAGAGAACAGCAACAATGAATTTGAAGACTGTCAGGCAGTAAGATGTATAACTGTATATTGAAGGAGAAGGTGCTATGATTTGCCACAAATGCAATTCTCAAATGAAAGAGTCAAAAGAAATATATCATTATAGTGCCAATTAATTTTTGAGCGAGCCCTTAAATTATTAATAATGCAAATTTTTGCGAAATTAATAATTTGCTCTCCCAGGGCCATGATATGGAATATATTTACGTATCCTTTCATCATGGCGGTTTTTTTGCCAGTTTTTGACTTTTAGCCAGCCAGGTTGATCAGGAAGACCCGGGATACCTTTTGTGGATAGGATTTGAAAGGTTAAGAAAAATAAATTTATGATCAAAAAATGATAGACAGATGATGGATAAAATAGTTTAAAAACAAAAAAGGCTTTCAACCGAAAAGCTGAAAACCCTTGTCATTAAGTGGCTGGGTGATAAGGATTTGAACCTTAATTGACGGAGTCAGAGTCCGTAGTCCTGCCATTGGACGATCACCCA